>JAOZLU010000070.1:0-11221 GCA_029934695.1 Desulfobacterales bacterium
CGGCTCTGTGTGAGAATTTTTTTATGACACCACACAACTTTGCGGCTCTGTGTGAATTTTTTTGAGCACTAAAAATTTCTTGCAAAAAGCTGATTTTTAAAATAGACATGATAGGTGTTTATGTTCAAAAAAATATTTGAATTTTTTTTTATCAATTGAATCAATGAGATAATCAGAATTAATAATATAAGTAATGATCGAAACCTGCATTTCTGTAAATGTTCACTGCCTGTTTTCTCTTTTTCAGAAACGCGGGAAAATGGATATTCATGTTCAGCAGACAGGGGGACATTTATGAACGAGCCTGGTGAAAAAAATGAATTTCCTTTATATATAAACAGAAAGGCATCCACGTTTGTGTTCAGAAAAAATGGTAAATTTTTCATAAAAATGAAAGAAGGAGGGGAGATGATGAGCAATGCTGAAGAAAAAGATACAACAGTGATTCCGCCGGAAAGATCGAAAACTGACGCCGCAGAGGGCGCATCCATGCCTCAGAACACTGGCGGTTCCGAACAGATAAGCAAAATCAGAGACCTTATCTTCGGCAACGAGATGCAGGATTATGAAAAACGGTTTGGCCGTCTGGAAGAGCGCATGTTCAAAGAAATGACCGCTTCAAAGAGTGAGTCCAGAAAAAATTTCGACTCACTTGAAAAAAATATCAACAAGGAGCTGGAAACATTGAAGGATCGGGTTATGAGCGAACAGGGGGACCGATCCGAATCGTTCACAAATATTGAAAGGCAGCTTGAAGATATAAACAGGTCATTGAAGGATCAGGTTAAAGCCGAGCGGGATGCCCGGGCAGAATCCGTCACCAATGTTGAAAGGCAACTGAAAGATGCAACCCGCTCTTTTGAAAAGCGGCTTGACAAGCTGGATGATCTGCTCAACAGCAACACAAGGGAACTGCGCCAGCAGATGACGGAAGGCTCCCAGGGCCTGCGAAATGATATCCGGCAAAAATATGAAGAAACCGCGTCTGCCATTGAACGGGTGGCTCTGGAACTTCGCACAAACAAGGTTGACCGTTCCGCGCTTGCAGATTTTTTTACAGAAATGGCCATGCGCGTCACCAATGACAGGACATGAAAAACCATCACGGAAGCCCCTTTTTTAGGCAACTGACAGAATGAAAAATTTATTTGCCCGTAAATCTCCGGAAAATGTCCCGGAAGATCATCTTACTCAGACAGATGATTCCCTGAACGAACTCCGCAAACTCCTGGTGGGATCTTTGCAGTCACAGGTCGAAGAAATCCAGGAACTGCTGAAAAATCAGGGGATTCATCCCGAGGAGGTCAGCAAAATCCTGCCTGAGGCCATTATGATCCGGTCTTCCCGTGACAACCAGATACTCAGGGCCATGGAGCCGATCACCGAGGAGGCGATCAAGACATCCATCGAAAGGGATCCCCGGGTGCTTGTGGATGTCTTTGTTCCGGTGATGCTGCCCGCCATCAAAAAAGCCATCACAAGTCTGATCAGGGAAATGATCCAGACCTTCAGCGCGACTCTTGAACACGGTCTTTCCATGCGGGGACTGAAGTGGCGGTTTGAAGCCTTTAAGACGAAAAAACCCTTTGGCGAGGTGGCCCTGCTCCATTCCCTGATTTATCAGGTGGAACAGATATTTCTGATTCACAAAGACAGCGGACTGGTACTTCAGCACGTCGCGTCTGATGAGGCAGTGACCCAGGACCCGGATATGGTTTCCGGAATGCTCACGGCGATTCAGGATTTTGTCCGGGATTCCTTTGGCGGAGGAAAGGATGACTCCCTTGAAAACCTGCAGTTCGGGGACCGCAGCGTCTGGATCGAACAGACTTCCCAGGCTGTGGTGGCCGCAGTGGTCTGGGGAAATGCCCCGGAAGAGTTCCGTTCAATTTTACGGGAAACTCTGGATGCCATACATTTTAAACACATTGACACACTCAGATCGTTTGACGGGGATACTGCCCCTTTTGAGGCAGAGGAGCGGCTTTCAGACTGTCTGAAAAGTCAGTTCAAATCAAAGGAAAAAAATTCGTTCCTGTTATGGGTGCTGTTAACTGTACTTATTGTCTGTATCGGCTACTGGTCTTTTTTTTTCATACGGGACCATATTCGCTGGAAAGACTGTGTGGAAAGACTCCACAACGAACCTGGCATTGTCATCACTGAAACCGGCAGGAAATCCGGCAGATATTATATTTTCGGTCTTAGGGATCCGTTGTCTGAGAACCCCGGGGAAATTCTGGAAAAAACAAAGCTTGAACCGGAAAAAATGAGATTCAACTGGGAGCTTTATCACTCCTCCCATCCGATTTTCATCATCAGACGGATCAGAAGCATTCTCAGACCTCCGGAAACGGTCACGTTTGAGCTGAAAAACAGTATCCTCCATGCCAGGGGGACTGCTTCATACGAGTGGGTCGTTGATGCGGAAAAGCTGGCAGAGACGATTCCGGGGATTTCAGGTTTCCGGAGTGACGATATCGTTGTCATTGATCTGAAAGCCATTGAAACCTCAAAAGAACAGATTGAAAAAACATTGTTTTTTTTCGACAAGGTTTCTGCAAAAATCAGATCCGGCCAGGAGGACACCGTCAGGGAACTGGTCAGACATATTCAGGAAACAGATCATCTGGCACAGATTCTTGACAAAGATATCCGTATTGAGATTACCGGACACACAGACAGCACGGGAAGCAATGAGAAAAACTTGGAGATCAGCCAGAAACGTGCGGAGGAACTGTTCTCCATTTTTGTCTCCCAGGGTGTCAGGCCGGAACTGTTTACCGTGACGGGTGCTGGATCATCAGCACTGTTGAGAGAGGAAAATTCAGAAGCGGACAGGGAATTTAACCGTTGTGTAAGTTTCAAAATGACGCTTAAAGACAAAGAGAGCAGGCCGGTCGGCCGACCCCTTGAAGAAAACGGAGTCGGTGACAAAACATCGCCTGACCTGCCATCCGGACAAAACAAAGCGGGGGATAAGGCATCGTCTGACCTGCCATCCGGACAAAACAAAGCGGGGGATAACGCATCGCCTGATCTGCCATCCGAGCGAAGCAGGAGCGAGGGTGCTGAATTCGGCCCGCTATGAAATGAAGAGGATTGCATGATTAAGAAAAAAATCTGCATGCTGGGTGCTTTCTCAGTGGGAAAGACCAGCCTTGTGCAGCAATTTGTCAAAAGTATCTTTTCTGACAAATACCTGACCACCGTGGGGGTGAAAATAGACAAAAAGACAGTCACCGCGGGAGATCGGGACGTGGAACTCCTTCTCTGGGACATATACGGAGAAGATGAATTCCAAAAGGTCAAAACATCTTATCTCAGGGGTGCAGCCGGCTATTTTCTGATTATTGACGGAACGCGCGGGGATACATTGGAAACAGCATTCAAACTCAGGGACAGAACAGAAGGAGCCATTGGTGAGGTTCCGTTTATTCTGGTTTTCAACAAGGCGGACATTGAGGATGAGTGGGAAATTGATGGCAAAACCCTTGAAGACCTGTCAGGAGACGGCTTCACGGTTGTCAGAACAAGTGCAAAAACGGGTATGGGGGTGGAAGAGGCTTTCCTGTCTCTTACCCAAAAAATGCTGGAGGGATAGAGATATGTCAGATCTCGCGCAGCCGGTTCTTGAATTTATTTATGACCTGAGCATTAAGGATCGCTCCCCCGCCTTTCTCTTGGTAAAAGAGGACGGCGAAATACAGGACTGGGGCGGCAAACTGGAAACCTATGGGATTACGGCCCCTGGAAAAGGGGATCCTATTGAGGACCATGTCCAGATTCTGGACGGTTTTTTCCCCCTTGACGAAGAACGGCTGCACCTTGCCTGCATTGAAACAGAAACCGGGGTTTCAGCGGATATTCATATCTTTTTCACTGGGAAAGGATGCTGGGTGCTTTTTCTGGATGCCACCTTGGAGGAGGCCCGGCAGAGTGTTTTGCAGCAGCGTCTGAATGAATTGTGTCTTCTCAGGGACAAACATTCAAAGCTCCTGGAGCAGTATCTCGGAAAGGATATCGCTGAAAAACTGGTTCAGACCGGTGTCAGGGATGCAGAGGAGAGCAAATATGTTTCTGTTCTTTTTGCTGACATTCGCGGATTCACCGCTTATAGCGAAAAAAAAGATTCAGCCGAGGTTTTTAAATTGCTGAACGCTTATCTCGCCGCCATCATCCAGCCTGTTCTTGATGAGGGCGGCACGGTGGACAAGATTATCGGAGAAGCGGTGATGGCTATTTTCGGAATATCGTCTTCGGAGGTGACTCCCCCGCTTCAGTCCGTGAAAGCCGCGTTTCGGATCATCGGGAATGTGCAGTCTCTTCACAAAGAGAGAGAAGCCCAGAGACAGGATACGCTTGAAATCGGCATCGGCATCGCGTCCGGTCAGGTACTCCTCGGCATCATGGGAAGCCGGAACCGCAGGACCCTGAGCGCCATCGGCCACAGTGTGAATCTGGCATCTCTCCTTGAAAGCCAGGCGCGATCAAACGAAATACTGATTGACCAGCACACCTTCCAAAAAATCGGAAAGCACCAGCATCGCTTTACAAAGGCCAGACTGAAACTGAGAGGAATTGAGGGGCCGTTGCAGGCGTTTTCCTGTGAGTTTGAAGAATAAAGGGGTGTTCAAGATTCAACATTCAAAGCAAATTCATAACACAGATGACTCGTTGGCGGATATTTTTCATTTCCTGGACATGGCTGTGATGGAGCGCATGGGGGACGGATCCTTTCAACTGTTGGGAGATATCCCTGACTGTCTGAAACGTTTTTTTCCGGAAGTGAGCCGGGGAAAGAAAGGATTCAGACCGGATGAGGAATTCCCGTTTCTTGAAAATTTTCTTTTTGACGCCGAAGAATGGTGGGCCGAGGAAAATGCAGGAAAGTTGCAGTCAGGCCCGTGGATTGAGACGGATATATATGGAAATGAGTGTGAGTTTGAAGCGGCCGCTATTTCTCTTGGGAAAAGAAAGATATTGCTGATTGAGCTGGCGCGCTACGGTTATGAGGAAAAACAGTCCTTCATGCAGAAAAGCAGGGAACTCAGCCTCGCATATCACCGCCTGGCGCAAACTGAGGCAGAATTGCAGAAATCAAAGGAAATCGCCGAAGCTGCCAACACAAAGATGATCAGCAGCATCCAATATGCGAAAATGATACAGGAATCCCTGCTTCCGAACCCGGAGAATATCAGATCCTTTCTCCCGGACAGTTTTTTTATCTGGATGCCCAGAGATATCGTGGGCGGAGATTTCATATTTACGGATCACGTCGGAGGAGGCATAATCATCGCGGTCATTGACTGCACCGGGCACGGTGTCCCCGGGGCGTTTATGACCATGATCGCCTCCTTCGGCCTGAGAAAAATCATAAAAGACGAAGGCTGGCACGATCCGGCCCAGATACTGAGCCGCCTCAGCTTCATTGTCAAAACCACGCTTCAGCAGGACACGGATTACGCGCTTTCCGATGACGGGCTGGATGCCGCGATCTGCTTTATCAGTGATGCCAGTTACCCGTTGCCGGCTGCGGGAGACAAAGAACAGCAAACAAGGACATGGCCCGCAGGCCACGGACACCTCACTTTTGCCGGTGCGAAACTGCCTCTGATTTACATTCATAATGATGAGATCAGTCTCATCAAAGGCGACAGACAAAATCTTGGCTATAAAAAATCCGATTTAAGCTTCAGTTTCACCAATCATACGATCCGCATGGAAGACGGAATGTATTTTTATATGTTCACCGACGGGTTTGTTGACCAGTTGGGCGGGAAACAGGAGCGTCGGTTCGGGTCCCGACGATTCAGAAATCTGCTGAAGGGAAACGCACGGTTCCCTTTTGAAAAACAGCGGGAGAGGCTTCTTGAGGCTTTCAATGTCTATAAGGGCGAAAATGAAAGACAGGACGACGTGACCGTGGTCGGTTTTGGTTTTAATATAAAGCAGAGCGAGGTTGACTAACTGATGAACACATCTATTCTGGCGGATGTTTTTAATATTCTGGATATGCTCATAATGGAGCGTAAGGATGACAGCCTGTTTCAACTGATCGGAGATGTTCCTGCCTGCCTGAAACAGTTTTGTCCGGAGGTTATCACGGAAAAGAACGAATTCAGGCTTGACAAAAACAGTCCGTTTCTTGAAAATTTTCTGATTGATGCGGAAGCGCATTGGGATGCAAAGGGCAAAGAGAGGTTGAGATCAGGGCCGTGGCTTCAGGCTGACTCAAAAGGAAAGGAATGCGCGTTTGAAGCTTTTGCGGTCTTTCTTACAGGAAAAAAGCTACTGATGATTGAACTGGCCCGCACGTCTTACGGGGAAAAACAGTTCCTGATACAGAAAGGCAGGGAACTCAGTCTCGCATATCACCGCCTGGAACAGACCGAAGCAGAATTGAAAAAGGCAAAGGAAAGGGCTGAAAAAGCCAGCCGCGCCAAGAGTGAGTTTCTGGCCCACATGAGCCATGAAATCCGTACTCCGATGAATGCGATTATTGGGATGTCGGAGATCCTCCTTGATACGGATCTGAATCAGGAACAGTTCTATCACGCGGAAATCATCAAATCTTCTTCAGAACTGCTCCTTTCTCTTATCAACGACATCCTTGATTTTTCAAAGATTGAGGCAGGCAAGCTTCTTATGGAAATAATTGATTTCAATATTCAGGATATAATCAAGAACGTCTCGGATATGCTGGAAATAAAAGCTCAGGAAAAGGGAATAGAACTTTTCCACAAGGTCTGTCGGGATGTTCCGTTGCTGGTTCGCGGCGATCCAGGGCGTCTGCGCCAGATTATTATCAATCTTGTGAATAATGCGATCAAATTCACGGAAAAGGGTGAAGTCATTGTCCGGGTGATGCTGGAAGAAGCGGATGAGAGTCATGTCAAGGTACGCTTTTCAGTCACCGATACCGGCATCGGGATTCCCAAAGAGCGTTCAGACCGTCTTTTCAAATCTTTCTCCCAGGTGGACGATTCAACAACCCGGAAATACGGAGGAACAGGCCTGGGACTGGCCATCTCCAAGCAACTGGCGGAGCTGATGGGCGGAGAGATCGGAGTTGAAAGCGAAGCTGGCAAAGGAAGTACCTTCTCGTTTACAGCATATCTGGAAAAGCAGCCCCGGAGTACGCGGCAGGAATCACCGGAAATACAGGCCCGTGAGACATCTCAGCTCCCCCTGGACACCCCGCGCCGTCCTGTTCACGATATGTCAAAACAGGATATCCGCATTCTCCTTGTGGAAGATAATGAGGTCAACCAGATGGTTGCCCAGGCGATTCTGAACAGACTCGGCCTTCGTGCGGATATTGCTGACAATGGCTTAAAAGCAGTTAATACATTGAAAACCGCCCCTTATGATATTGTTTTTATGGATGTTCAGATGCCGGAAATGGATGGACTGGAGGCGACTAAAGTCATTCGTGATCCCCAGTCGGGGGTACTCAACCCTGAGGTCCCTGTGATCGCCATGACAGCTCATGTAATGAGAGAAGACCGGGATCTCTGCATTCAGGCGGGAATGAACGACTATCTCTCCAAGCCGATCCGGGCGCAGAAAATTCTTGATGTTCTGGAAAAATATCTGTTTTCTGAAACAGCCCGGAAAGCTGAACCTGAGCCAACTGCCAAAAAGCGGCCTCCCAAAAAGGACATTTTTGACGAAACAATGCTGTTGGGCGGTCTGGGAGGGGATAAGGCAATGTTCAAAGAAATTATGGAGGTGTTTCTCCAAGATATTCCGCGCTTGCTGAAAGAATTAAAGGTGGCATCAGAATCAGGCGATACAGAGAAGGTCGGGATGCATGGTCACAGTATCAAGGGCGCATCTGCCAGTGCCGGCGCACAGAGACTGAGAGATGTGGCTTATGAACTGGAAACTGCCGGGAAGGACCGTGATATTGCCAGAATACCTTTGCTTATTGAAACTCTGGAACAGGAATTTAAGGAAGTGGTCTCTGCTCTGGCTGATATGGGGGTCAACTGACTGGCTTCGGAAGTTATCACGGCTCAACGCCGGCAAGGGAGACCCGGATTCAACAGAGAGTTATAAAGAGAACAGTTGTTGCGGATGATGGCTTGTTTTGAAAATAAATACCCCGGGCAAAACCCATTGGGCCAGACCACCCCCCGCACACTTCCACCCGTACATTCCCGTGATTCATAACTTTCTGATTATTATATCTATAAATCTTTTCGGCAAAGTTTCACTTTCACGGACAAGTGTTTTTATCTGTTGTCTGATATGTTCAGGAACAGAACCGAAATCTTTTATGATACTGCAGGTATGGGGAATTACGCAGGTAACCACCTCGGCTGTGTTGACGTAAGAATCTTTTCTGAGAAAAGGCAGATCTGTCGGAGATACTTTTAATTGTGAATCTGATACAAATCTTGTTCTCGGCTTTGAGCTGATAAAGAAAAACAGAGGTTTCTCCTCACAGACACATATTGCATACTTTTCTTTCGGGCGGGGCCTCGTAAACCGGAATTTTATCAGATATGCATTTCCGCAGATAAAAGACATATTCATACCTGTATATATTGTGAAATTTCTTCCATACTTTCCAAAATTTCATTTTTTGCGGGGTTATCATCATAAATCAGTAACGCATAATCTATTTTTTCATCAGGAGCTGTTTCATAATAACATTTTTCTGAATGAGTTGAATTATATAATTCATCAGAAGACATTTCGCCGTACTCGGACAACGAATCTTTAAGACATATTATATCACTTTTTGAAAAATAGTTCATGTCAGGCTCTCTTGTTGCGGCAAGTTTATAATGATTATCGCTTTTATCAATAATTAATGAGTTCTTTATCTGATTCAGTTGTCTGGGGGACAGCCATGAATTTTCTGTTATAATATCACGGAGGCCTGACGGAACAGGGCCGTAAGGCATTCTGATATATGTATCTCCTGTTATCGGTCTCCCGTATTTGTTGATATGCATTTTATCAGCATAGAATAAAACTTTGGCCACATGGTAAATATCTATACCCGGCTTCATGTTTGCCAACCAGATGATAACCTCGGTTGTTTTATCATGACTGATTTTGAACTGAATAGGATTGTTCATATTATTAACCTGATTTTACTTAAAAAATTAAAATTTAAAGACGTTCCACCTGTACCGGTTTTATCAGCAGATCCCTTATTTTTTTCTCATCCTGAGGCGGTACAGCGGAAAGCGGGTTGTTTTTTCATCGCTTTCAGGGTTTCAAAGCCGTCCATGACCGGCATACGCAGGTCCATTAAAACCACATCCGGATTACAGGGATTCGATAAGACGCTGTCATTGTCATTATTTTTACAGCTCATCAGTAATCCCTGTATCATGAATCATTCATATATTTTCCGGAGGGCAATTGCAAGTGAAAAAATTCCCTGAGTGTCGCGCTTAAAGAGATTCACGAATTCTTCATGTCCAATATCTAATCATCGGCACTTGAAAAAATATTCTTAAAATACCCTGATATTTTGAAAAAATATTCTCAGAATGCCCTGGTATTTTGAATTTTTTATTTAAGTGCGGAGCCTGATCAGCTCGCTTGTCAAATCCCAGGCATCTCCGCCAGATTTGGCAATATCGCCGGAAACCATGACGAAATAACGAAAATAATGCTTGCAAAAAATCAATTAATGACATACGAAATTAGAAGCTGTTGAATATGAAAAGGTCAAAATGCGCCCTTTTATTCTTTCTTACAAACAATCCTTAAAGTAGTTATAATAAAAAAACATGAAAACAACCTTTGATATTCAAAACCCGTGGCGAATTCCCGGATACACGTTTCCCCAGAAAGCTTGTATCAGACGCGATGTTTTTGAGGATCTGCTCAAAGATCTGGATAAGAAACCAGTGACAATTATGATCGGTTCCAGGCAGGTGGGGAAGACGTTTTTAATGAAAAAACTGATTAAACGGATGACTGCCGGGAAAGACATTGATCCGAGACAGGTATTTTATTTCAATTTTGACGCGCTGAATCTGATTGATCTTATCGGAAACGACCGGGATTTCCTTGATTTTATCACGCATTACGGCGTTCCAGGCAAAAAAAGCTATGTGTTTCTTGACGAGGCCCAGCGCATCCCTGAAGCCGGTCTGATCATCAAAAAATATTACGATCTTGATCTGAATATAAAATTTATCGTTTCAGGTTCATCGTCTCTGGAGATCAGAAATCAGGTCAGGGAGACACTGGCCGGGAGAAAGCGTCTTTTTGAACTGTATCCCGTATCATTCAAAGAATTCCTCTGCTTCAGAAAACAGGATATGCATGATGATCTGTCAATGATCATGAAATTTGAGTCAGACCGTTATCACTCACTCATGCAGGAGTTCATACTTTTCGGAGGATATCCCGGTGTGGTGACAACAGACGGGGCTGAAGATAAAATCAGACTCCTGAGGGAGATTTATAATGCTTATGTGCAAAAGGACATCAGCGATTTTCTGAAAATAGAGGACATTCCCGGTTTCAACAGGCTGGTGCATTTTACAGCGTCACAGACAGGCGGCCTCTGCAAGATCAATGAGATATCCAAGAATATCCGAATATCTCGCCACTTTGTTGAAAAATATCTTTTCTCACTTGAACAGACATATATTATTTCACTTCTGCGCCCCTATTTTGTGAATCTGGGAAAAGCCATTATCAAGACCCCCAAACTCTATTTCTGCGATACTGGGATAAGAAATTCGGTTTTCAGCCAGTTCGAACCGCTTGAAAACAGAACAGACGCGGGGATACTTGTGGAGAATTTTGTATATTCGGAACTCATCAAATATGTGGATAAAGATCACTTATGGTTTTACCGGACCACCGGAGGATCAGAAATTGATTTCCTTTTTGTCAGGGGGAACAGCGTGGTGCCGATTGAATGCAAATACAGTTCAGGCCGACAGAAAATTGTACCCTACATTCTGACTTCACTCAGTAAAAGCACGGAACTGGAAAAGGCTGTTGTGATTACCAAAGATTACCTGTATGAGAAGCAAAGGGAGAATCTGAGGGTTTTGTTCAGGCCCGCGTGGTCGGTTTATCGTCTTTTGGGCATCCTGTAATTTTTGTCCCGCAGGGGTGGAAGTGATCAATCCGGCAGAAGCTTATACTGATGCCGAGTGGGACCTGATTTGCGCAGTAAGTATTTGTATTTTCAGAAATTTGACGGAAATACCGGTTTTTTCAGTCTGACAGC
>JAOZLU010000070.1:11321-18972 GCA_029934695.1 Desulfobacterales bacterium
TCAGTTGGAATGGTGGGTTCCGCTTCGCTTCACCCACCCTACAGATATCAGTTGGAAATGGTGGGTTCCGCTTCGCTTCACCCACCCTACAGATATCAGGAACTCCGGCAGACCTCCGAGGTTTCAAAAACCTCGGAGGTCTGTTAAAATTGAGGTCTGTTAAAATCTATAATACCTGACCTTCATGAGACAGGATGCCGCCAAAAAAACTCACGCCCAAAATTGTCGCAATAAGTGCTATTAAAACCATATACAAGACAATCGGGATGACAACGGCAAAAAGGGACGTGCGAATATCCAATTTATGGTAAACTGTCCCTACCGCGGTAAGCAGGAGCATCTGGTAAAAAAACAGCAGAGGGCCTATTGCAGGGAGTCCGTAAGAAATCACGCTGACAGCCTGAGTATAACCGACCAGTTTTATTGTCGGCTCAATATCTCCTTCTCCGCCGGATAATTTGAAAAAGAGAAAAAGAACTGCCCCGCCGGTGAGTGTGCCGATAAGCATCAGGATCGGATATACGATGATCGCGGAGAATGCGCTTCCGAATGTCAGTATCGTTTTAATGATACCGGCAAGTACGCCGCAGATAATATTGAAAACAATGACCTGCTCCCGGGCTTCATTGTGATCCCATTCATTAAAAAAAGTTCTCGGATGCATTATCACCTGTTTCCAGGTGTCTGCATAACGCTGCCATATTCTGTCAATATCGGGTGGTAAAGTAATATTCATAGCTTGTGCCATCCTCTGCCATCTGGCATCAAAAAAGAGTTGGTGTTCGCCTTATCGCCCATCACAGCGGCAGGCCCACCAGCGTAGGAAACCGCCCCGGTACTCCTGAGAAAAGGATTCTTAAATCCCTCCCCAGCGAGCCCGCGTGATTTGGCAATCCCGCGGGAGCAGGAGAGGGGACGAACTTGTAAGTTGCTGTATTAGTGATCACCTCCTTTAAGCTGAAATTTCACTTCCCATTCCTCTTTTCCTTCTTTGACAAGGATGTAATCCTCGCCGATGTGAGTGACAACAACCCCGTCAACTGATCCGCCTGCCCGGACGATCTTATCGTTTACCACTGCCATACGATCTTCTGGATTGCTGGACCAGACAATTGCCTGTATTTTCAACTTGTCGTTGTTTTTTTGTTTCGGCTTTGTCGTAGTCGAATGTCCTGATGACGGGGTATTTCGGGGATCCGGCTTTAATTCCCCGGAGGCATGTTTCTCTTTCCAGAGAGCAACTTCTTTCTCCAGCAAATCCAGTTTTGCAGATTGCTCAGGCGTTGTCACCATGTCCCTCATTTTACCAACATGTTCCTGAAGCATATCCAGATCGGAAGCAATATCTTTTGGAAGGGCTGAAGACTTTTTTTCGGATCCGGTTTTTATTTTCGCAGCAGATAAGGGGGCCTGTTTTTTTGTCTGCCCGGATTCCTCTTTCTTTTCCAGAGAGACAGGTTCCTTCTTTTGAGGCGCCTCCGCCTTTTTTTTGGAAAGGTCTGCAGATTTTTCCGGTTCGCTTTTTCTTTTTGTAACAGTTGCCGGAGCCTTTTCCCGTTTTTGCTTAATGTCCTCCGGGGAAACAGATTTATTGTGAGGCAGGTCAGCCGCGGCAATCTTCTTTTCAGAAAAATCTTCCGGTTTTTCAGGCTTGGTTTTTCTTGTTACAACGGCTGCCGGGGCATTTTTCTGTGTGCGTTCAGCATCTTTGTGATCCTCCAGAGAGGCAGCCTTCTTCTGGGACATATCCGGACCGGGAATCTTCTTTTCAGCAGGGCGAACATCAGTTTCTTTTTCAGCAACACCCGCTGGAAAAAACTTCCGGAGCGGTTTCTGACTGAAAGCAAACCATCCCCCGGCAACAATAACAGCAATAATCAGAACGGAAACAGACCTGTTAAAAAGCCGATGCCTTTTTGCCTGACTACGGATAGTCCCTTTTGTGTCTGTCGGCGGCCAGGATTGCCCCTGCTTCTGTTGCGGAGCTTGATTTTCAAGTTTTTTCAAAGCTTTTAGTATAGAGCTCATATCTCAGACTCCTTTCAGGAATATTATTTGATTACTGGCCAATATGCGGTATTTCCAACGATTTCATTTCATTGTAAAGGATGATTTTTGTAAGGGGGCCAACAACACCGTCAACGGTCAGGCCATGTTTTTCCTGGATGGCTTCCACAGCTTCCCGGGTCTGATCGTCATAAACCGCGTTCATCTCAATGTCACTGAAGCCGATATCCCGCATGATCATCTTGAGGGTCATGATGGCATCCTCTGAAGCCTGGCGGGGAATGGACCCTGAATAGGAAAAAAAATTTTTCCACGGGATATATGCCGGGCCGGACCAGTAAAATTCGACTTCATCCGGTTCAGCGGTAATGACATCATCCCCGATTCTGAATGTCATTTTCCTGTCGTCTGTTTTGACAAGCGTAAGATATCCGGGGGGTAAGCCTGTGGGAAGTGAAAATTCAAAGATGGCTGGAAGATTCAGTTTCTTTATGAGTTCAAGTTCCCCGTCAACGCGATAGATTAAAAGCCCATTCTGCTTTGCACTAAGCCGGAAAAATGTCTGCACATCCTCCATGTCATCCAACTCTTTTTTAATGACAGGATCAATATCCCATAATTCCACCGCTGTTTTAAGCGCCATTGTTTTTGAAGAGGGGATGTCCATATTTCCCAGGAAATCTGCCAGATGATGGATGGTTTCCGGAGCAGACTCTGACTCCCCGTCCGAATCTTCGGGCTGTTTCTGCTCTGAACTGGCAACCGCTTCTGTTTCATCCTGTTCCGATTCCACAACATCCTGCTCCTCCGCGGGATTTTCTTCAGAGACAGCCTCAGCAGGTGACTTTGACGGCTCGGGTTGGGACTTGACAGGTTTTTTCTGACTTTCCGCTGTTTTAAGCACAGTGCCTGTATCAATGTTCACAAGTGAGAAAATAATCACGAGCAGTGCCGCACATACTACGGAAAAAAGCAGGATCAGTCTTTTGTCTTTGCGAAGGCCGAAGCGTCTGATATCCCCCCTGCCGGCCAGCTCTCTGATGGATGTTCTGGCGATGCTTCCGGTGATTTTGTGCTGATTCAGGCCGTAAGCTGTAAGGATAGCCCGGTCACAGGCAATATTGATCAGCCGGGGAATACCCCTTGCATATTTGTAAATTACCCAGAGGGCAGACAGACTGAACCGGATTCCCGGCTTTCGGGAGGCAATGCGGATCCGATGTTCAATATATTCCCTGGTCTCATTGAAGTTGAGAGGCATCAGATGATAACTCAGGGTGATCCGCTGTCCCAACTGCCTGAGTTCATAAGAATCAAGCATTTCCGCCAGCTCAGGCTGCCCCACCAGGATAATCTGCAAAAGTTTGGTGGTGGTGGTTTCCAGGTTGGAAAGCAGTCGCAACTGTTCCAGGACCTCCTTACTGAGGTTCTGGGCCTCGTCAATGACCAGGATCACCTTTTTCCCTTCGGCCTTTTTTTCCATGAGGAAGAAATTGAGCCTGTCAATAAGGGTCTTGGTATTATTCGGTTTTGAGTCAACCCCGAGTTCATCATTGATAGCCTTGAGCAACTGGATGGCATCCAGCTTGGGATTGAAAATATAGGCCACCTCTGTATTTTGTTCCAAGTTATCCAGAAACACCCGGCAGAGGGTTGTTTTTCCCGTGCCCACCTCTCCTGTAATCTCCACAAAGCCGTCTCCCCGGGAAACTGCATAATCAAGATGCGCCAGAGCCTCTTCATGACTTCTGCTCAGAAAGAGGTACGCAGGATTCGGAACCAGTTGGAACGGTCTCTCCTTGAAACCAAAGAAATTTTCATACATTTGTCCGAGCCTCTCTGTAAAAGTTAAGCCGGAGTCCGAAAAATATTTTTTGAAGCGGGGCAAAAAACAATTTTCGCACTCTGGTTGTTGTGCTATTTTTTATAGTCTTTATAACTTTCTGGTTGTTGTGTCAATAAATCGTTGTGGAAGAGCAGTGGTATAAAATTTTGGCATGATTGTTGCAAAATGTCTGTTGCAGAACACTTTTACAAATTGGTTTTCCCGTGCAAATTGAAAAACTGCCCTGCATGCAATGAATTGCCGGGCTATTTTCATAAGTCCCTTCGTACAGTATGTGTAAAGAGCTAAAAAAAAACAGTTAAGTACTCGGCCAAAAGTTTTTCAGGATTTTTTCACAAACCGCGGATGAGTCCGCGGCAGACAGGCCGTCCGCGTTTATCTGCGTTCATCCGCTACTCATAATGGAACATATGCAGACATCTGAAAATATATGGCCAAGTACTTATTGTCTTTTAGCCTCAACAATGATATAGCCTCCTTCATAAAATCCGGGAAGCAGTTTAAGTGCTTTTATCCGAGTTTCTGCTCCCGACAATCGCTGAAGACAAAACATTCAAATACTTAAACCATGATCCGAATCGAAAATCTGAACAAATATTATAAAAGTATTCATGCACTGAAAGGGGTGACCCTTCATGTGGCAGAGGGAGAACTTTTTGCCTATCTGGGCCCCAACGGCGCGGGAAAAACCACCACCATCCGAATCCTGAACGGTCTGACAACGCTTTCTTCGGGAAATGCGTATCTGAACGGATTCAATATTGAAACCCATAAACTTCAGGCCAAACAGCAAAGCGGTCTGGTGCCCCAGTCCGCAAATCTGGATCAGGAACTCACGGTTTTTGAAAACTTGGACGTTCACGGCCGGCTTTTCGGAATGCCGGCAAAAAAAAGAGTTGAAAAAATTCACGAGCTTTTGGAATATGTGGACATGGCTGACAGAAAAGACAGTCTGACCAAACATTTGTCAGGCGGGCTCAAACGTCGGGTGATGGTAGCGCGCGCGCTGGTCCATTCCCCCAAAATACTTTTTCTTGATGAACCCACGGTGGGACTGGATGCCAATATCCGCAGGCGGATATGGGGACTTGTCAAAAAAATCCAGCAAAACGGGACCACGATTTTCCTCACCACACATTATATAGAGGAAGCGGAATTTCTCGCCCAGCGGGTCAGTTTTCTGGACAAAGGTGCCATTGTCGCAGTGGATATGCCTCAGAATCTCATGCGTCGCATAGGAACCTGGGCCATTGACAGGATCACCGATAATCAGATGGAAACCGTTTATTTTAAAACAAGAGAAGATGCTAATAAGTACATTGGCGGACAGAAAGAAAGCTTCACACTGAGGCGGGTAAATCTGGAAGATGCGTTTCTCTCACTTACAGGAAAGAAAGTTTTATGATGAAAGGCTGGTCTGCAGTTTATTACAGGGAACTTCTGATTCTCAGGCGGAAATTATCAAGACTGATTGCCTCCATGTCTGTTTCCCCCCTTTTGTTTCTCATTGCGTTCGGTTATGCCATGGGAAAAGAGATGAATATCCAAGGGCATACTTATATGGAATTTCTGATTCCCGGCCTGGTTGCCATGAGCAGCATGACCCAGGCCTTTGCCATTGCAAGTGAAATCAATGTGGCCCGCTTTTACTGGCATATTTTTGAGGAATTTCAGGCCGCTCCCATAAGCAATATGGCATATATCACAGGCGAAGTGCTTGCAGGAATGACAAGAGCGATGCTTTCCGTGGTGGTGATTCTCATTCTCGGGATGTTATTCGGCGTGACACTGTCTTACAATCCCCTGTTCTGGCTGGCAATATTCCTCAACAGCTTTGTGTTTGCCTCACTTGCAGTGGGAATGGCCATGCTCGTCAAATCCCACGCTGATCAGGCCATGCTGACCAGTTTTGTGATCACGCCCATGGCGTTTCTTGGGGGCACCTTCTTTCCCATGGACCGCCTTCCCGACTGGGCCCAGAACATCCTTTTTTTCATCCCCCTGACCCACGCCTCAAAAGCGATACGTGCAGCCGCCTTCGGAAAGCAGCCGGATATTTTCTCATATCTCCTCCTGGCGGTCATGGGGTGCACTTTCTTTTTCATCGCGCTCAACTGTGTGAACAGGGCGAGAGACTGATAATTGGCAATTGACAGTGTTGCCGGACGATGTTTGCAACAAAGATCAGCCTGACAGGAAGCGTTGCCGGACGGGGTTTGCAACCCCGTCCGAATTGTTTTACGAGAAAACTCCTCTCACCCCTGACCCCGCTCTATATATCAAAATACAGGAAGAACTCATGCGGATGCGGGCGAAGTTTGACCTGATTGATCTCTTTCTCGGTCTTATATTCAATCCACTTATCAATAACGTCTTTGGTGAACACGTCACCTTTGAGTAAGAATTCGTTGTCTTCCTCCAACGCGGCCATGGCCTCATCCAGAGAACCCGGGGCAGACGGAATTTCAGCCAGCTCTTCCGGGGGCAGTCCGTAGATATCTTTATCCAGAGGATCACCCGGATCAATCTTGTTCTCGATACCATCCAACACAGCCATCATGATGGCTGAAAATGCCAAGTATCCGTTACAGGACGGGTCAGGGGTCCGGAACTCTATCCGTTTTGTCTTGGGGGACGCGGAATACATGGGAATACGGATGGCCGCGCTCCGGTTACGGCTTGAATATGCCAAGTTTACCGGGGCCTCAAACCCGGGAACCAGTCTTTTATAAGAATTGGTGGTGGGGTTGGTAAAAGCGCATAATGCTTTACAATGTTTCAATATGCCGCCGATGGCATACAATGCGTCCTGAGAAACCCCGGCATATTTGTCCCCTGCAAAAAGCGGCTTTCCCTCTTTCCATATACTGACATGGGTATGCATTCCGGTTCCATTATCCTCAAAAAGGGGCTTTGGCATGAAGGTAACAGTGTGGCCGTGGCGACAGGCCACGTTTTTGAGTACATATTTGAACCAGGCCAGTTGATCCCCCATCTGAAGCAGGGGTTTGAAACGCATATCAATTTCTGCCTGGCCTGCGGTTGCCACCTCGTGATGCTGGCACTCAACATCTATTCCCAATTTTTCAAGAGTGAGGAGCATTTCTGTCCGCATGTCCTGGTATTTGTCCATGGGAGGAAGCGGAAAATATCCTTCCTTGTGCCGGGGTTTATAAGCGAGATTGGGGCCTTCATCCCGGCCGCTGTTCCATATTCCTTCTTTCGAGTCAACCATATAGGAAGCACTGTTTGTTGAGGATTCAAAACGGACATCATTAAAGATGAAAAATTCCGCCTCCGGCCCTATAAAAACAGTGTCGCCGATTCCGGTAGACTTGAGATACGCTTCGGCCTTCTGGGCGATATGCCTCGGATCACGGGTGTAAGGTTCCCGGGTAATAGGCTCAACGATGTTTCCGATCAGCACCAGCGTGGGTACTTCATAGAAAGGATCCATCTTGGCGGTTGAGGGGTCAGGCAGCACAAGCATATCACTGGCATTGATGGGCTGCCATCCCCGGATACTCGAGCCGTCAAAGCCGAACCCCTCATCAAAGGCGGATTCTTCCAATTCGCCCAGAGGAACCGTGAAATGCTGCCATACGCCCGGGAAATCCATGAAACGAATATCCACAACCCTTGCCTTATTCTCTTTTGCCATGTCCAAAACTTGCTTAGGTGTCATCATAAACTCCTCCTGCTATCAATTATGAATTATCAGAACAAGGTGGGTTCCGCTTCGCTTCACCCACCCTACATCTGTCAGTTTCAATTATCAATTATCAAACATCCAACATC
>JAOZLU010001075.1 GCA_029934695.1 Desulfobacterales bacterium
GGATCTGTCTGAGGGCAGGTGCGGGAGCCTCCCCTGAATCCGTTATAATCAGGAAAAAAAAAAGGAGAATTTGACAGCAATGCAGAATATAATGAAATATAAGCAAGAGGAATATCATACGTTGGCGGAATATTATCTTGACATGGCGTGCAAGAACCTTCCTGTTGTAAATCAGGCAATAAGCAAATATGGTGATGTTTCTTTGTCTGACTATCTTCAAAATTTCATTCACAAAGCTAAACCATCCTACCAGCAGCAAGATGACTTTCTCGAAGCAGTACATCGTTATGCGGCACCGCTTCTCGGAGAATCTGTTGCACAACAAACAGTGCGTGATCTTGCTGCAAACCCTGTTGTTCTTACCAGCAATCATCTTGGTGTTGAATATTCTTTCCAATCCATACAGGGCAGTATCTTCTTCTCCTTGAATCCGATAGCAGGAAACTCTTCTGCCACTACGGTTCCGGTATTCTCCTTTGGGAATATTTCGCTTAACAACCCAACATATCCGCGGGGGGTGGTTCTTTATCATGTCAACTCTGATAAATTGGATCAGATGCCTGTAAAATTGCCCATATTTCCGGACCGATCCAAAAATCAGATAGCGGGCGTTGCCCCCCCGTTTGATCGGGCCATGATCCGCAGAGCTGAGGCACGACTTGGCATATTGGTTCAAAACAAAAGGGTTTTTAGGAAGGTTGCAGATACAATGCAGGAGATATTTCAGGAAGCCTATTCTGATGATTCAGTGATGGCCTTGCCAGATTATTCTCAGCAGTCAGTGGTTTTGAACAGGCGCATCTGGAAACAGCTTTTTTCAGATCCCAGTATGATACCTGAACTGGCATATCTTGAAATTGAGAAAATTGCAGAGATGATTCTAATATCTGATTTGTTCGATCCGAAAAGCCTTGCTTGGCTTGTTATGTTCGATCCTGATCTCAGACAGCACATATTTGAGGCTTTGGATGGGATCAGAAACGGCAAGGCTATCTTTTTTTGGGGGATTGATGAGCGCGGGAAAAGCTTTAATCTTGAAATGGGTTATCTTGGAAATAATGAGATTCTCAGAGGGGTTGATGCTCGCGGTAAAGTCTGGGAAATACCTTTTACCCCTCAGTCAATTATAGACGGATTGAACAAGAAGCGGCTCATGCCTTCTCTTTTCACTTGTTTTCTTACCCTCTCATTTGCAAGAGGTGTTATCTGTGTTGGCGGTTATTTCCAGGCTGAATATCTTCCAGCAATGCAACATGGCATAGTAACTGCCTTACAAAAAACAGGTTATAATGATATTGCTCATCTTGTTGCACAAGTACCCACTGATTGCTATCTCTCCGGAATGTCGGCAATAATGACCGAAACCGATGACGGCCTTATTCCTGCCGGCCCGGCAG
>JAOZLU010000516.1 GCA_029934695.1 Desulfobacterales bacterium
TTTTTTTGAACGGGCTCATTTTTTCTTGCATTTTTTTGAAATTAATAATAATCTGACAGAATTTGTTTTTACATGAAGCGAGGGTGCTTATAATCAAATTTTGGAAAGACTGATGCTGAATGAATGATTCATCGTCACAAACCGATATTAAAAGCAACGGAATCATCTGATATTATAGATAATATCAAAAAAATCATTCCGGTTTGCAGGTGACAAATTTAAGAACAGTATGATAAAAAAAATAACATATAATAGAAGGTATTTAAATGACAAAAGAAAACTCATTCCCAGAGAGTCTGCTGAAAGATATCAGAAACCTGTCAGAGAGTGCAACTGAAAAAGCAAATAAACTGAAGGCTGAGGCAAAGGAGGCAGATCGTGTTAAAAAAGTATTGGCAGATATTGATTCACTTCTCAACAAGGGATGGTATTTGCATATTTTGGAACTTATGGATAAAGAAACATCATTATTGAAAAAGATGAGGACTGAAGATCATCCGGCAATTCCATCATTAGAGGAAATTTATAAAATAGCCAAAGAGCAGGTAGATACGCTAAAACGGCGTTTTCCGGCTTACTTGGAAAAAGCCTGTACTACCAGTGACCTTTCTATAGATCGTACAAGCAGTCACCCTCGCTACACTTTTGAGGGGAGATTTTTTCAACTGGATGTGGATGACAAAAAAGGAATTGCCCGTTTATCCAATTATGAGGGAAAACTTGATGAATTTCCGGCTGATATTGGAGCTGTCATTGATGCGGTGCAACGTGAACATAAGCGGATATTTGGACGGACTTTTGACGGGAAAAAATTTCTCAGCAAATTACGAAGCCAATATCTGGCAGTGGTAAAAAAAGAAAAAGTGTCTGACGGAGATAGTATTCCCATCCGACACATCACACGTCGCCTTGGAAAAAACCAGAAGAGATTTCGTACTGATGAATTTCTGGTTGATCTTTCACGTCTGGTTGAAAAAGGGCCAACTGAAATTAAGGGAAGGAAGTTGGATTTGCAACAAACAAGAGATACGAATCAGGGTATGCTTCTGCTTGGTGCTGCTGGCAGAGGGTATATTGGTTTTATTCTTTTCAAGGAGGTATGATAATGGACGAAGTTTTATGTATTCAGATTATTGAGTCTCTTCGCAAAGGTATTCCACCGCAACGAGGTATTGATCTTTACTCAGTTGGAAATGAAAAGTTAATTGAAGGTGTCAAAAGACACCATCTGAATCAGATTGAGGCGATGGGTATTATTCGTTTCATTAGTGGTTCTTGGGGTGCGGGCAAAACTCACCTCTTCCGTTTGCTTAGAGAAGTGGCTTTTCAAAACAACTGTTTGGTTTCAAATGTCGAACTTAACGTCAATGATGTGCCATTTAACAAATTTGAGGAAGTCTTTTACGCCATTGTCCGAAACATTGCCACGCCATCCTTTTTTAAGAAGGGTGCGTTAGCTGCTGCTCCTTTTGGTTGGGTTGTTCAGGAATCACTGAGTTATCTTGGGACAGGTAATCGCTCTGTTAGCCATGTTTCTTATGAAGATTATACAAAAGCTTGTGAATCATTGATGAGCGATCAGAGTATTGACATTGACTTCAAAAAAATGATCCAAAAATATTGGGAGACATTTCTGCCCGAAGCTGCCGATAAAACCGTTCAGGGACAAACTCGCGCTGAAATACTCCAATGGTTCAGTGGAAAAGGAACTGTAGGCCAATATCGAAGGAGGTTTGGAGTCAATACAATGGTCAGCAGATCCAATGCCAAGTTAATGCTTCAGTCTCTATCTGGTTTTATAAGGCTTTCTGGTTATCGGGGCCTGCTTATTTTGTTTGATGAAGCGGAGCAGTCGTATTCTAATATGAGGAATGCCCAATTGAGGGGTGCTCATAATAACTTATTAGCTCTGATCAATGGTATTGATGATCCATTATCAAGGGGCTTGTTTCTCATTTACGCTACAACGCCAGACTTTTACACTGATTCCAGACATGGAATTATTATTAATGGCGCTCTGTCTGGACGAATAGGCCAACCAAATCAGCGTAAACCAAGAGCCTTGGATATCGTATGGAATTTTGATGAGGTGGACACAGATTTGTCAGTGTATCAAGTCGCGGCTAAAAAGATTCAAGATATTTATGTAGCTGCCTACCCTGAAGCTGGCTCAGGATTGCCTTCTGAAAAGCAGCTTGGGGATTTTGTTAGGGAACTTTATACCATCCATCCTTCACTCAGTGCATTACGTTTTTGGCGAGTAATGGTAACATCGCTGATTACGCATTTTGACGATTTTCTTGAGGGGGAAATTCGTCCCACTCAGGAACTTTATGATGATGTAATGGATCGCCTTAGAGAGGCATAATGTATGGATACCATAGATGCCCAACGAGTTATTGAATCACTTCGCAAAGGCATTCCTCCTTATGGCTATGTACGTTATTTTACTGTAGGAAGAGAGCCTGAAATATCACAATTGACTGACAGACTCCGCCAAGGGCAACCTAGTGCATTGTTGTTAAAGGCGAATTACGGTTCGGGCAAAACACATTTATTGCGCTTTATCCGAGAGGTTGCGCTGGCGGAGGGATATGCCGTCAGTTCTGTTACCCTTGATTCTCAGTCAGCGGTAAGATTTAACCGCATGGATCAGATACTTGGCGCAATTTGGCGAGGTCTTGAAATCCCAAGTGCCGCCGGACACAAAGGAGTTCGCCCTTTCTTCAATCTCATTCACCAACATATCAAAGTGAGCAATCAACTCTTTTGGCTTGAATTAACAAACAGGCGGCGTTGGGATTTTTCAGACAAACTTGACTCGCCAGCAATATTCATCGCTTTACGTGCCTGGTTGAGTGAAACTGTACACGATTTAGTAGAAGATTGGCTTTTTGAGCCGTGGGAATATAAGAAACGAGAGGAACTTTATCAAAAACTGATTGGTAATCTGCGATCTTTTTTCCGTGATCCTCGCCCTGATTGGCGATTTTATGATTATCAAGAGGGAATTTTCAATTTCCAAATTCAAGGCTACTCCCAAAGCTGGGCTGCCTTGAGAGATATACATTCACTTGCTCAAGCTGTCAGATTAAAAGGTTTGATTATCCTTTTTGATGAATTTGAAGATGTGATTTACAACCTCAACAACATAAAGTGGCAAGAATCTGCTTTTTGGAATCTCTTTCAGTTTTATTCTGGTAGGCAGTTTCCGGGAATGACCTATTTCGCCGTTACACCGGGCTTCGTTGAAAACTGCAAAGAGCTTCTTTTGAAAAAGAATCGTTGGGATTACGACTATTCTCGTTTTGATCTTTTACCTACTTTTCAGATGAGTCCCCTTGAAATCAACGAATTAAATAATGTGGCACAAAAAATTATGCGGGTACACAGCATTGCTTATGAATGGGAACCAGGAATAAACAACACAATTCAACTGTTTTCTGTTGTCAAGCGATTCGCTTCCATCCAAGTTCAAGACCGTACCCGACAGACCATCTGCGAAGTGGTAAAAGTCTTGGATAATTATGCTTGAGAAAAAGATGAATAATTTTGACCAATTAGATCGCAGAGTTGCCTCTGCGTTCTATGGGCGTTTTCCAACATTGCAACCCGCTCAGAAAGCAGCCATTGCGCCGATTCTCGCCGGACAAAATGTTGTGTTGTCCTCTGGCACAGGTTCGGGAAAGACAGAGGCAGTTATGACCCCGCTGATTAGCCGCTATTGGCATCTGACTGCTGAAAATGACAGCCTTACCCTGCTGTACATTGCGCCAACCAAAGCACTTGTCAATGATTTGGAAAAGCGGCTTTATCTTCCGCTCTATAATATCGGGCTGCGTGTCGGAGTGCGTCACGGTGATCGTGACGATTTAACCTCTGCGCTTCATCCCCATGTGCTGATAACAACCCCGGAATCTTTGGAGGTACTTCTTTTCCGCAAGGATGCAAATCTGAAAACAGTCCGCGCTGTCGTTATTGACGAGGTACATTTGCTCTACAACACGCAGCGAGGCTTCCAACTTTCCATACTGTTGAAACGATTAGAACAAAATCTGGGCAGAGCTTTACAATGGGCTGCTTTATCTGCGACCATCGGACGGCTTTCAGACGTGCGGGATTTCCTTTTTGGTGATAGTGAAGATGCTGTCTTTCTCCGGCATTCATCACACCGCCCAATTGATGCTCAGGTACGGCATGTAACCAGTGAATCGGAATTTTCAAACCTCATCCGCATATTGACAGAGGGACATCCGATCAAACTTCTGATCTTTGCCAACTCGCGACGTGAATGTGAAAGGCTGGCAGGTATGCTGCGCCGTGAAGATCGCCTTCGTCACGCTGTCTTTACCCATTACTCATCCCTTTCACCGGAAGTCAGGTCTGAGACAGAACACAACTTTTCCACTTCAAATACCGCCATCTGCATCGCTACCAGCACACTGGAACTCGGCATTGATATTGGCGATATTGATGCGGTCATATTGTGGGGTGTTCCCGCCAGCCTTGAATCTTTCTTACAACGGATAGGACGCGGCAATCGGCGATCTGACAAAACAAATGTCATCTGTCTGGTGACTGATGACTCTGAAAATGTGATGGGCGACACATTACGTTTTCTGGCTCTTACAGACGCTGCTAAAAAAGGGGAACTCCCCATACGCTCGCCTTATGAATTATTTGGGGCTGTCGCACAACAATGCCTCAGCATCATTGGCTCTGACGGCGGACGTTTTACCCGGATTGCCGACCTGTGCAAATCATTTGAACATAAACCTTATCTTAACCGGCCAATAATAGAAACTATTCTGGCTGAACTGGCGGACGGAGGCTACCTTCAACATCACGGATTTAAAAATCAATACGGAGCGGATCAGGGCTTGCACAGGCTTGTGGATTACAGAATGATTTATGGAAACTTCGGAGCCGG
>JAOZLU010001076.1 GCA_029934695.1 Desulfobacterales bacterium
CACATTCCCCCGCTTTTAGTGGTAGCTCATTTGAAGCCACCGGAAGTGAGGATTTGTATGCTACGGAACCAGTTTTCAGAAGGCAGTTTTCCCCCTTCGACCTGTATCCCGCATTTGCCGGCATTGACCGCACGGCGCTGATACGGGATGATATTATAAAGAATGGCCATTGCATTGAGAAATGCCTGCTGACCGCCGTCAGGATGGTGAAAGCCTTTCATCATAAACAGCTTTCGGTCAATGGCGTTATGTGCCTGATCGGGGAGCGTACTCGTGGCAGGTATCCGGGAGTCTTCGAACAGTTTGTACCAGCCGCCTTTTTTGCTGCGAATCCACTCGGTAATCTTTTCGGCATTTTCGGATCCGGCCAGTGCCCGGACTTTCTCAGCAAAACGGCGGAGTTTCTGGCCAAAGGAAAAGAGTTTCAGCCCTTTTCTTTCTTTTGCGGAACGGAAAAGTTCATAAAAACTGTGGCTGAGTTCTTCCCGAACTGTCTTCGGAACTGCTCTGAGCTTTGACATGACTTTTTTGGCGGCATGAAGAATGCAGTTTCCGATGCGTGCGGACGGAAAAAGCTTTTTCAGGGCTCTGATGGTGCTGGCAAATCCGTCGGTCAGAATGCCCCCGGGTTCCCATGAAGGGTCATGTTCCAAAGCGGCCCTCCTGAATTGCTCATAGGAAGCTTCAAAGGCCTCGGCACTCTTATCAAGGGTGTATCCGGGCAGCCAGATGACGCGTCCGGCGACAACGGTTGCCAGGCATACCTTATTTTTAAGGCAAAAACTGTGTTTTTCATCTGCGATGAAGTATTTGGGAAGGGGCAGTGCGCATCGGGTCAGAAAGGTCACAAGGCCAGTTTTGCCGACAGCACAGAGCAGACGCCAGATCGCCATCGGAGTTATATTCAGGAGTTCGGCGCATACTTCCAGGCTTAGCCCGCCTGAGGCTGCAAGCAGTGCTTTCTCCGCATCTTCAGGACTCATGGCCAGGTATCGGAGAACAAAGTGGGGCAAAATTGTGAACACCGCCTTACATTTTGTACATTGGACACGCCAGATCGGAAGACCGTTGAGACGCAATCTGATGCAACTGGAATGCGGCGTAAGGGAGAAGCCGCCGCAGCAATGGGCTTTATGTTTCAGTTGAAAGCCTATTGCAAGGATGAAAGCGACAATAAACTCAATAAAAGCCTTTCTGTCCTGAATAAGACGGAAATATGTGCTTTTATCGTTAAAATCCACCGTTACAGTCCTGTTTTCTCTCTTATGCTGACACATTATTGCCTCCTTTGTGTTATAATTCAGGGAGCATATCAGATATCGAGGATATTTGCAATAATTTTATTCGGTTAATGTGCCATCCCAGTAGTTACCACTAAAAGCGGGGGAATGTG
>JAOZLU010001077.1 GCA_029934695.1 Desulfobacterales bacterium
AACTGATAGCCGTCCATAGAATAATTTGATATCACTCTCAGCGAAGCAAATCCGCTCTGCACTGACTTATCAAATTCATTCAATATGTTATCCAGCACAAAAGACCAGACTTTGCCTTTTCCTGTGAAATTCTTTGTATATACAGCGGGAACGGCACTGATCGTGTCATTCAGTTCCAATCTCACCCAGGCATCATCGGGCAGGTCTTCCTTGGCACTTATTGCAATTCCTGTCTGCCAGTTGCCGGCTGTTTCATTTTGCAATACCATGGGGAAGAACATGCAGTATTCTCTGCCGGCTACAACATCGCATATAATAGCAACATCCAGCATTACATCACAGACATCCGGCGGATCACATTCGGGGCAGATACCCGAAGGCTTTCTGTTGAACAGAAGCCTTACCTGAACCTGAACGATGTCGCCCGATATTATCTCCGTAGGATCAATGCGCATCGCGGGGATGTCAATCCATACCTTACAGTTACCACCCGCAAAAGTGGTGTCTTCCAGAGTAAATACATAATCCGTTTCTTCCAAGGATTCAAGCACGTTCACCCTGCTTTCGAGCGGGAGAGCACCTGTTCTATCACCAAGCCACGGAGTTCCCTCCGCCGCAGGTGTGCTTCTGAATTTATCAGTTCCATCAGGAGTCTTATAATCCCCCTCTTCTATACTCCTGTAGTATTTGATAACGCCGAAATTTCGTACTACGTCAGCTCTGGCAATCTCCCCTTCCAAACCCGGTACCCGCTCGTTAGTGTCATTATCGTAGTAATAGGAAGCGGTCTTCATATCATTTTTAGGGGTTGTTTTATTGCAGAGTTGTGCCCGGGTCTCATCTGAATACATATCAAAAAACACAGTGGGTGAGCCTGCACGGGGGGTGGCCGCTTCGGTCCCGTAGTTATCTGTCTCCGTGGCGGGGATAACATCCGAATCAGCCCAGTAAACGCCCTGAGTTTTGATAGTCATCTGGATACCCATCTTTGCGCCCGGTTCGATTGCACACGCAGCACCGCAACTGCATACATCAAAGACGAATTTGCAGTTTCGGGGCGTATCAGAGGCGGGGTTGTAGTTGTATGAGTAATTATATCCGGTTGTTCCGAATTCACCAACTTTATACGGCTTGCCATCATAATCAAAAGGACCAGTCGCCTCTGTAGTTTCAGCACCTTGGACACCGGGTGTCGTCTTCGGACAAGGAATAGTTCCAAGCGGACACTTCTCACCACACAGATAGGCATGAGCAGCTGGTTCTGTCGTTCTGTTGTAATTGCCTGCCGCCATCACAACCGTGGCAAAGGCAAAAACAGTTATTGCTATAGTCAGCAATCCCAATACTTTTTTCATTTCTTTCTTCTCCTTCATAAATTAATTTCAAATCAAC
>JAOZLU010000071.1:0-10639 GCA_029934695.1 Desulfobacterales bacterium
ATCGTGGAATTCATTCGTCCGAAAGATCGGAGAAGACTGCCTGTCTTTCTGGCGGATGTGTGGACGCGCTGGAAAAACAATTACCGCTTTGCCTCGTCTGACAGGCTGACAGCGGAGTTCAAAAGGCTGAAACTTGACAGAGGGATAAAGGGGGATGTTCTGAAGGCGAATTCGGATATTGTTATCCGCAGCGCCATTGAAATGATCAACATGGGAGTGAGACGATGGAATTCAGAGAGAGGAATTAGAAAATGCCCTGCTTAGGATAGGGCTTGAGAATCCGGTGCTGGAGATTGAGATCAAACCCTCGGGAAGACTCGGGGGGTTCGTCGTTTCCGAAACTTTTTCGGAAATGTCGCAGATTGACCGCCAAAACATGCTCTGGGACGGATTGGAAAAAATTCTGGACGAGGAAAAACAGTCAAAAATCATTGCATTGCTGACGATGACGCCTGCTGAGGTGGAGGATGCAGATTCTTATGACTGATGTAAAGAGCTGAAAGCGAAAGCAGCCTGAAGCATCGTCTCGGCATCAATGCCGAGGCTCCAATTGAACAATGGCACACAGCTGCCTTCAGGCTGCACAGTGAAATCAGTTTTTCTTCATAATCCGTTTGAAGGAGCCTCCCCAATATGTGTTATGAGGCGGAGGCCCTCGTAACAAGTCGAATTTTTTTCTTGTACTGGCAAAAATTTCATGTTATCAAAATTTGATTTTGGTTTTTTCAGGCACACTTTTTGCGTATTTTGAAATTACTGACGCTGGCATTTTCCAGAACAGCGGTTCCCACTGAATAATTTGAGTATAATCAAAACTGAACAGATGACAGAACACAGATTCCCACAGATATTTTATAAATCCGTGTCATCCGTGTTCTATATTTTGGTTACATTTTAATTTAATAATCGGATATAAGAAATGAGCCACTCCATTTTAGACGCCATCGGCAACACCCCGTTAGTTGAAATAAGAAAGCTGAACCCGAATCCGAAAGTAAAAATTCTGGCAAAGCTGGAGTATTTGAATCCTGGCGGGTCAATTAAGGACAGACCGGCCCTCTGCATGATTGAGGCAGGTGAAAAATCTGGTGAACTGACCCCGGACAAAACAGTGATTGAAGCCACCAGCGGAAACACCGGCATCGGACTTGCGCTGGTCTGCGCGGTAAAAGGCTATAAGCTCCTGCTGACCATGTCTGAAGCGGCAAGTGTTGAACGGCAGAAAATTCTGAGGGCCAGGGGCGCGGACATTCTGCTCACCCCGGGACATCTTGGCACAGACGGAGCCATTGAAGAAGCCTATCGTCTGGCCCGTGAATATCCTGAAGCCTATTTTATGACAGACCAGTTCAACAATGAAGCCAACTGGCAGGCCCACTGTTACGGAACAGCCAAAGAAATATGGGAACAGACTGACGGCCAGGTTTCAGTGCTGGTTGCCACCTTGGGGACAAGCGGAACCCTCATGGGAATTTCAAGGGGGCTGAAAAAATATAATCCTGATATCAGCATTGTCGGGGTGGAGCCTTATCTCGGGCACAAGCTCCAGGGTCTCAAAAATATGAAGGAAGCCTATTGTCCTGAAATTTTTGAAAAAAAACGTCTCGACAAAAAAATCAATATTGATGACGAAGAAGCCTTTGAAATGACAAGACAGCTTGCAAAGGAAGAGGGCCTTTTCGTGGGCATGAGCAGCGGCGCGGCCATGGTGATTGCCCGGAAAGAAGCCGAGGCCATATCTGAAGGGGTGATTGTCGTGATTTTTCCGGACAGCGGGGAACGATACCTGAGCACACCGCTTTTTACGGTGCGGGACAAGACTGATATAAAAGTGTTCAACACCCTGAGCCGGACCAAAGAGCCTTTTGAACCGATGGTCCCGGGAAAAGTTTCCATATATACCTGTGGGCCCACCGCACACGCAAGACTGCATCCGGGGGACTGCCGGAGATTTGTGTTTGCTGATCTGCTGTGCCGTTATCTTGAATTCAGGGAATATTCTGTAAATCACGTCATGAACATCACAGATTTGGATGACAAGACCATCATTGGCTCAGAAAAAGCAGGCATGAAACTGTCCGAATTTACCCAAATGCACATTGAAGCGTTCCACAAGGATATGGCCCTTCTGGGAATCAGGCCTGCTGCAAAATATCCCAGGGCAAGCGAACATGCTGAAGATATGGTCAGTATGACGGAAAAACTGGTGAAAAAGGGATTTGCCTATGAAAAGCTCCGGTCCCTGTATTTTGATATTTCCAAGTTTGCCGAATATGGCAGGCTGTCCGGCATTGATCTTGACAAAATAAAACTGGGTGCAACTGTTGACCTGGATGAATATGAAAAGGACAATCCCCGGGATTTCACCCTGCTCAAAAGAACACGGCTTTCGGAACTGAAACGGGGCATCTATGTGAAAACCGACTGGGGAAATGTGCGCCCCTCATGGCATATCCAGTGTGCAGTCATGTCCATGAAATATCTTGGGGAAAGCTTTGACATTCACACGAGCGGACGGGAGCTGATATTCCCCCATCATGAAAATGAGATTGCCATTGCCGGTGCCCTGACTGGAAAACCGTTGGCAAAATACTGGGTTCATTGTGACCGGGTACTGCTTGACGGCAAAAAGGTGAATGAAAACGAAGTTCCCCTGACACTTCAGGATCTGACGGACATGGGGTATTCCGGCAGGGATATCCGCTATTGGCTGATTTCGAGCCATTACAGGAAACCGCTTGCTTTTTCCACTGACAGGCTTGATTGTGCTGAAAAATCCCTGAAAAGACTTGATACCTGCATCCATACCTTGTCAAATATAAAGGAAGGAACACCGTACCCTGAGCTGGATCAGTTGCTGTATGACATCAGAAACGGATTCATCAACGCGATGGATGATGACCTGAACATATCAGCCGGAATGGCTTCGATATTCAGAAATATCAGGAAAATAAACAAACTGACGTTGGAAAAAAACATCGCTCCGAATGAAGCCTTGAAAATTGCGGATGTGTTCCGCAGTATTGATTCTGTGTTAAAAATTTTCGATTTTGGTGACGCATCTTCTGATCCTGAAATTCAAAATCTGATAAAAGAGAGAGAGAAGGCCAGATCCGATAAAAATTGGGAACTTTCTGATAAGCTCAGGGATCAGTTGGAGGCTCTGGGCATTACGATAAGAGACCGGAAATCACCGTCTTAGTGTGATTTTTTTATGATCACACAAAGAGCACAAAGAACACAGAGAAAAAACTTGCCCCTTTGTGTTCTTTGTGGCTTTGTGTGAGATTTTTTTTATGATATCACAGAGAGCACACTTTTTTTATGATATCACGCAAAGAGCACAAAGAACACAGAGAAAAAATTTTTGTGCCCCTTTGTGTTCTTTGTGGCTTTGTGTGAGATTTTTTTATGATATCACAGAGAACACACTTTTTTTATGATATCACGCAAAGAGCACAAAGAACACAGAGAAAAAAACTTTGTGTCCCTTTGTGTTCTTTGTGGCTTTGTGTGAGATTTTTTTATGATATCACAGAGAGCATACTTTTTTTATGATATCACAGAGAACACACTTAAAACTTAGAAACTGCAGAGGCAAAATGAAACCCATATATTTTCCATTCACCTATATTTCAGAACCGGTTGCAGAGGCGTTGGCTTCATGTTTCAGGCAGACGGTCATATATCAGCCTTCATCCCGGAACATGCCTGAAGCGATTCAGAAACGGGCTGAAACGGACATCTTTGATATCCGGATTCCCGTGAACGAAGATGAAGGAAAACTTGATACCTTCATAAAGGAATACAGAAGATGGGCAGAACTCCATCAGGGGAGCGGGCTGTCCGCTTTTTTCAGCCCCGGGGGAAATAAGATTCCCTTTTTTGATGAAACTTCCATATCGCAAATCAGGTCGGATATCAGACAACATCCGACATCCGACACCCAATATCCGACATCCAATACGTCAGACACCCTGTTTAATGCCAGGGTGTTCCTTTGCATTGCACAGGATTTTGACATGCAGAACTCGGAACTGGACAATGATCTTGCATCTTATGAAAAAATGGAGCAGGACATTATGAAAAATCTGAGGGGAGAGGATTCCGAATTCCCAGTTCCCGGTTCCCTGTTCCCTGTTCCGACGGATGACCCGGGGAATCATAAGACAGAAGAGCGGATCGGCGCATGGATTCGGCTGATGCAGCATGACCCGGAAAAATCAGGGATGTTTGTCACCAGCAGCCAGTCTGTGTTTGACCTTATGATTGACAAAGCCCCGGATGCTGAACAGGTACTCTGTTTTGATTCCGTGCCGATCTGGGGAAACAGCAATGCTGACAAGGCTGTTCCCTGGCAGGAAAATTTGGCCAGACATCTTGACATGCTTGCTGAAAATACCTGGCCTGTGTCAGCAGACCGTGTTGAGGTATCTGCCAGCGATGATGATCGCAGAACGATTTCATTGACAGTCTGGCTTGCCCCGGGAAAAACACCGGATGAATTTTTTGGCTGTTATGTTGAAAATGAAACCTTTCAGGCTGGAAATGAGGGTGGGAAATATAAAAATACCCTTCTGGGGCTTATCAGTGTCTGAGATAACTGTCTTGAAATACTTATATTTCAGAACAGTACATATATTATTTCACATTAATATGGAAAAAAGTCACAAGAAGGCTTGACTCGCTTTATCAATTGGTATAAGGATTTTGCCCAATATAGCGGATACATGTCAATTTTAATTGCATCAGATTAATTTTAATAAAAAAGGAGAATTATTTAAATGGCTTTTGTCCCTGAAGTTGATCAAGAAAAATGTGTAGGATGTGAAGAATGTGTTGATGTCTGTCCTGTCGAGGTGTTTGAAATGAAGGATGAAAAATCTGTTCCTGTGAATGCGGAAGAGTGCCTTGGCTGTGAAAGCTGCATTGAAGTCTGTGATGAAGACGCTATCACTGTTGAAGAAACATAACAAGTTTTCATGTTCCCCGGTCTTTTGAATCACAGAGCCGGGGAACAATTTTATCTGCCCGGCAAACCTTATTTTCTTTCCGATTTCCGATTGTTCCATCCCAAAAATTCAACCTGTAATTTTGGCATCCTTCATTATTGATACAAAAGCAGTTGTGAACTGCCATGTAAAAAGTTCAAAGTGAAAAGTTGAAAGCAATTCCGCAAGTGGTTGAAATTGTTAAATGACATATACCGGTTCGGAAAATATCGGCATCAGTGATTTCAATAAACGCTGAACTTTATCAGCAAGGATAAACAAAAGGGAATTTATCTTCGTGTCCTTCGTGGATTAAATATCCATGAAGGACACGAAGGAATACAGCTTTGGGACAGAGGAAATTTGATCTCAGTGTATCTTCGTGCTCTTCGTGGATTAATATCAGACCCCAAAAGCGCAATTGAAAAGACGGGCATTTAGTAATAATAATTGTTAAGAAAAAAGGATCGGTTATGATGTCACATTCTTTTAAGCCTATAGATATGGATCGCCTTAAAACCTGTTCCATTTCAGAGCGGAAAAGCAAGGTCTCTGTGGATGATTTCGCAAACACCTGGAAAAAGGGGGGAAGCCTTAATCATTTCCTTGAGGGGCTTCCCAAGATTCTTGCTGCCGATGATATCCGGGAGGTCATATCTTCCATGGCATCGGCCTTTAAAAATAAGAAAACCGTCATGCTCGCGATGGGCGCGCATGTAATCAAAGTGGGACTGAATCCTGTTCTCATTGATCTGATGGAACAGGGGATCATCACGGCACTGGCAATGAACGGCGCAGGGATTATTCACGATTTTGAACTTGCCATGACCGGCCAGACCTCGGAGGATGTGGCCGCGTCTCTCGGAGACGGCACGTTCGGCATGGCTCGTGAAACCGGAGAATTTTTAAGTGAGGCCATAAAAAAAGCAGGGCGGGAATCCCTCGGACTTGGCGAGGCGGTGGGGCTTTCCATCATTGAAAACAAGTTGCCTCTCATGGATAAAAGCATTCTTGCCGCAGGCGCACGCCTTGGCATACCGGTCACAGTTCATATTGCCATCGGAACGGACATTATCCATATTCACCCCGGGTTTGACGCCAAAGATGCCGGCGGGGCCAGCCACAGAGATTTTCGGACTTTTGCCTCTGCTGTTGCCACGTTGGAAGGAGGGGTTTATCTGAATGTGGGATCAGCGGTGATACTCCCGGAAGTGTTTTTAAAGGCACTCACTCTTGTTCGCAATCTGGGGCATCAGGTGGAGAATTTTACGACGGTGAACATGGATTTTATCCGGCATTATCGGCCTGTGACCAATGTGGTGAACCGGCCCACATTCGGTGGCGGGAAGGGATTCAGTCTGGTGGGGCATCATGAGATTATGCTGCCGCTGATTGCCGCGGGGGTGATTGAGCAGACAGGCTGATCTGCTCTGGTGGATTCTCAAGCGGAACCATGTAAATTTATTATTGCAAAATATACCTTGTAAATCAGCTTGTTCTGTGAATGAGCCAGTATTTCAGGGTTGAAATTTTAATAAGCGGTCTTATTTATATATCTTTATATGCCAGTTCAAAATGAACCGTTTCCCTGCCGGATTTGGCAATCCGGCAGGAGCAGTCAGAAGAGTTCGGCAGGAGCAGTCAGAGGGTTCGGTTTGCTGATAATCATTAGATGGAAAATCCCCGGCCCCTTTCGCAAACGGGAGTTTCCATCTAATGATAATGTTAGGCAATTAAAAACATAAATGATGAAGGAATAAATTATGAGCAAAAGAATAGCCATGTTTAATCATAGATGAAATGTTCGGACATGTTGATACGGTTTTAGAGCAGGACCACAAGAAAAGAGATGAATTCAATCAGACATTCTCCTGCTTAACCGATAAAATTATAAGCTTGACAAATGATTAGAGCAATTCAAATCAAACATTCAAAGAGTGAGAAATTTGTCACATCCTATGCCGGCAAAAAAGATGAAATCAAAATTTGTGCAGGCACTCCCTTTTGAAATACCGATGAAGGGTGAACAACTGTCAGCGACAGATGATGCATCCTTTTTTCCTGTTTATAAAAGTAAGGGCAATGTACTGTATGAGGGAGACAGTCTCGAATGGCTGAAAAGTCTTGAAAGCGAAGCAGTTGATCTCATTTTTGCTGATCCGCCGTACAATATAAAAAAAGCTGACTGGGACAAATTTGAAAGTCAGGAGAAATATGTTGAATGGTCAATGAGATGGATTGAGGAGGCTGCCCGAATTTTAAAGGAAACAGGAACTCTATATATATGCGGGTTTTCAGAAATTCTGGCTGATCTGAAACATCCGTCCATGAAATATTTCAAAGGGTGCAAGTGGACAGTCTGGTATTATAAGAACAAAGCGAATTTGGGAAAAGACTGGGGACGGTCACACGAAAGTATTCTTCATCTCAGAAAAAGCAGAAAATTCACAATGAATATTGATGATGTGAGAATTCCCTACGGGAGGCACACGCTGAAATACCCTTCTCATCCGCAGGCGGAGACGAGTCAGTATGGTAACGGGAAACGAAAAGATATTTGGACACCGCATCCCCGGGGAGCAAAACCCAAAGATGTTCTCGAAGTTCCGACAACCTGCAACGGCATGGGAGAAAAGACACCTCATCCCACACAAAAACCGGAGGAGTTGTTAAGGAGGCTTGTGCTTGCCTCCTCAAATGAGAATGACCTGGTGGCTGACCCGTTTTCCGGTTCCGGAACAACTCTTGTTGTTGCCGAACAGTTGGGTCGCAGGTGGCTCGGCTGTGACCTTTCCCGTGAATACAACAAATGGGCAGTTGGGCGTTTGGAAAATATTGCATACAAGACAAAAGAGGAATGGATTGCCCTTGACAGAGCAAATGACAACAGAAGGAACTCAATCAGATGAATTATCAGGTCATCCCGTAAACAAATTTCTGTATTTGTCAGCATATTCACCTGTAACAATGATAGGGAGCGAATGCCGAATTGCAGCGTGAAAATAAGAAGCTGTGCCAGGACCAGTCAGAGGGAGTTTCAACTTTTAACTTTCCACCTTATAAATTTAGACTTGCATTTATGAAACATCCTGATCTTCAAGTGAATATTGGCGGAATAAAACTGAAAAATCCCGTGATGACCGCATCCGGCACTTTCGGATATGGCCGTGAGTTTGAGGACCTGGTTGACCTGAACCGCGTCGGAGCAATTATTGTAAAGGGCCTGTCCTTAGCACCTTCCAAGGGAAATCCCCCCCCGAGAATTGCTGAAACCCCTTGCGGCATGTTGAATGCCATCGGCCTTGAAAATGTCGGCATTGAGGCGTTTGAGAAAGAAAAACTCCCGTTTTTGGAAAAACTTTCAACGCCGGTGCTGGCAAACATCTACGGAAAAAACATTGGGGAATATGCGAAACTGGCAGAGCGAATTGATCAGATTGAGGGCATATCAGGTATTGAAATCAATATCTCATGTCCGAACGTCAAATCAGGCGGAATCGCCTTTGGCGTTGATGGCGGTGTCGCCAATGAGGTTGTCAGGGCAGTCAGAAACAGAACAGGCAAACCGCTGATGGTCAAGCTTTCTCCCAACGTCACCGACATCACGGAAATTGCCCTGAGCGTGGAAGACGCGGGCGCGGACTCCCTGTCACTGATCAACACGATCACCGGCATGGCCATTGACATTGAAACCCGGCATCCAAAGCTTGCAAATATCACTGGCGGACTTTCCGGACCGGCAATCAGGCCTGTTGCTCTCAGGATGGTCTGGCAGGTGGTTCAATGTGTAAAAATTCCGGTGATCGGTATCGGAGGGATTATGACAGCAGATGACGCACTGGAGTTTCTGATTGCCGGTGCCGCGGCTGTTCAGATCGGCACGGCCAATTTTGTGAATCCCCGTGCGACAACGGATATTATAGAAGGTATTGAAGCGTTTTTGGCAAAAAGAGAAATTCCCAGCGTAACGAATATTATTGGGACGTTGGAAGTTTGACAAGACAGAAAGCAGAGGACAGGGATATATCACCTGACTGTCTCCGTACTCTGCATTGAGGGAGGTAAAAGCATGGCGCAGGAAAATGATATTGTATTGGTATATTTTGAGGACAGTCCTCTTACTTTTGCCAGAATAGAATCAATATCTTCGGATATGAAAAGAGACTGGTATCATGTAAAGCTGCTTATTCTCCAGGTGCCGATTCATGCGGTGACATGGATATTAAAAGACATTTACATTGATGGTGAGGAGTTCACCATGAATGGAAAAAGAATGCGAATGGAACTTGTGGTTTGCCCGGAAGATACTGAAATATCCGATGACCAGGAAGAACAAGCTGTTGAGCAACCTGTTGAACAACCAAAAGAGTTTGAAGGTACAAACGTCATATCTTTTGCAAGCCATAAGAAAAAAAAGGTGGCCCGGAAGAAGTAATGATGAATCCCGTTCAGTCCCCCGAATATCAGGAACGGGGATGCTACTGAACCGTACATTTACGGCAGATGGACTTTGTAGGGTGGGTGCAGCGAAGCGGATCCCACCTTATGGGAATTCTTCAGCAAAATTTCAATATACAAATGAAAATCAATTCACTTCAACTTGAAAACATTACAGTGTTGGCCCCGCTCGCAGGCATTACCAATCTGCCTTTCCGGCTCATTGTAAAAGAGATGGGATGCGCGCTGGTATATTCCGAGATGGTCAGTGCCAACGGTCTCCTCCATAAATCCAGGAAAACTGAGCAGCTTCTCGACAGTGCGTCCGAAGAGAGACCGATGTCTGTTCAACTGTTCGGATCGGAGCCTTCGATTGTGGCGGATGCAGCAGCAATGGTGGAATCTTCAGGAGCGGATATCATTGATATCAATTTTGGCTGCTCGGTCAGAAAGGTCGTCAGGACAGGTTCCGGTGTCGCTCTGATGAGAGAGCCTGAAAAAGCAGAGGCGTTGCTGCATGCGGTTCGGAGAGCCGTCAGCATTCCTCTGACCATAAAAATCAGAACCGGATGGGACAGCTCCGGGAGTCAGGCTTTCAGAATCGCAAAAATCGCAGAATCATGCGGTGTGGATGCTATTGCCGTGCATCCGAGAACCGCATCACAGGGATTTGGCGGCACTGCGGACTGGTCCCTCATCGCCGCAATAAAGAAGATGCTTACCATACCGGTTATCGGAAACGGCGATATTGTAACTCCGGAAGACGCACTCAGAATGAAAAATGAAACCGGATGCGATGCGGTGATGATTGGAAGGGCTGGCATTGGAAATCCGTGGATATTTTCCCAAGTGCTGTCTCTTATGAGAGGGGAAACTGTGGCTCCGGTGGACCTTTCCCTGCGCTGTGAAATTATGATACGGTATCTTAAAGTCTCAGTAAATTATTTCGGGGAAAAACACGCGTGCTACATGATGCGCAGCCGTCTTTGCTGGTTTACGAAAGGACTTCCCTACAACAGCAGTTTTCGTGAATCCATCAAGCGGATATCGTCTGAAGATGAAGCAACGGAGATGATAAGAGTGTATATGAATTCTCTGGGCAATGTAGGAATGTAGGGTGGGTGTAGCGAAGCGGAACCCACCATTTTCCGAAATCGAACCCACCATTTTCCGAAATCGAACCCACCATTTTCCGAAATCGAACCCACCAT
>JAOZLU010000071.1:10739-18889 GCA_029934695.1 Desulfobacterales bacterium
TTTCCGGAATCGGGTATATTATTTGTTTGGAGTTCCCTTGTCTGACATTCATTTTCTTACGCTGCCCCTCACCAGTTCTGCCAATTGAGCCACAATGCCCTTCATCTGACCCGTCTGGGCATCCAGTTCCTCGGAAGCAGCGGCATTTTCCTGAGAACTGGCTGCATTTCCCTGGGTTATCTTGTCCATTCCTGTAACAGTTTGGTTCACCAGCCCGATCCCCTGTGCCTGTTCATTGGATGTCGCAGCAATCTCAGTGATCAGCAAACCGATTTTGGAAGAGGCCTGGGCAACGTCTGAAAAGGCTTTGCTGGTACGGGTGACAAGTTCTGAGCCGTCCCCGATTTTTTTCACTGTCCCTTCAATCAGGGCGGACGTATTTTTTGCCGCATCAGCCGCGCGCATGGCGAGATTTTTTACTTCGCCGGCAACAACGGCAAAACCTGCCCCGGCCTCCCCGGCCCGGGCCGCCTCAACTGCGGCGTTCAACGCCAGAAGATTGGTCTGAAAGGCGATTTCATCTATCGTTGTGATTATGTTGAAGGTTTCTTTGCTTGATTCGGAGATGTCTTCCATGGAAGAGGTCAGCTCTTCCACAAAGCAATTTGCCTTGTCAACAATCCTGCCCGCCTCCTTCACCAAATTGTCTGCCTGATTCGCGTTGTCTGCATTCTGCCTGGTCATTGAAGATAATTCTTCCAAGTATGAAGATGACTCTTGCAGACATGATGCCTGCTCGGCTGATCTTTCGGCCAACTCCTGACTGGCGGATGATATCTGACCGGAAGCAGAGGTGATCTGACCCGCCATTTCCTCTATCTGATCAGACATTTTTTTCAACAGGGTGACAATTCTCCGGACAATAAAAAAAGCTGCCAGCACTCCAATGATGATAGCAGCAATGGCTGTCGCACTCACATTCCGTTTAGCTTCCTTGGCTGCGTCCAGCATAACCACATCTTTTACCATGCAATCCTTTGCTTCGTTACGAATGCTGTCCAGAATATCCTGAAAAGTCTGAAGGGCCGGGAGTGTCTCCGACGCGTAAATCCGGCTGGATTTTCTGGCCCTCTCTGACATAAGTTCTGCCTCAGCCCTGATTTTCTGAAGCACTTCAACAGTATGGTTCAAATTCGGCACGGTCTTTGTCTCATAGATTTGTCTGGCAGGCTCCTGGCCCAGTAAGGCTGTCTGAATTCTGACGGCATCCTGAAGGTGGCTGCTCAACTTTTCGTTCTCAGGCAGGAGCCAGTTTGCCAATATCTCCCGTGCTCTTAAATCGTTCTCGTCATACAGGACTTTTTCAAGATCGGCAACCGCTTCATAGACGCGACGGTGAGGCTCTCGGGCTGCCTCAATAGCGACCTTTAAATCCGGAAATTTTTTTATGTATGAGCCTGTCTCATCAGATGCCAGGAATCTGCCCAGTTCGCTTTTGTCCGTGTCCACATCCAGCACCAGAGCCCCTTCAATGACCGCCACAGTTATGGACAGCAACCATTTGGTATGTCCGTCAGAAAGATTTCTGAGGCGAATAAGAATGTCCGGGTCTGCCGGCACATAAATCTTTTGAATTTCAATTGCACTTTGACAAAGATTTTCATAGGCTTCTTCCAGAGATTTCACCAGTTCGGCAAATTTGTCATGCCCGGCAACGGCTTTTTTGGCATCCTCACTGTGAAGCCACTTGCCCAAACGGGTCTCATGCACATCCGTCTCAATGGGGAACCCGGGCAGATTTTTCAAAAGAAGTTCATTCAGTTTTGTATTCCATCTGAAAAGGTCTTCAATGGCAGCCGCAAAGTCAGGCATCCTTCCGTTCATCTTCTGAAAGTGCTGAACAATGGCAGTGGCTGATTCATGGAGTTTCCTGTGAGGTTCCTCAATCTCCTTCAGCAGAGGGACAATGCCGGGGATTGAGCTTTCCAGATTTTTGCGAAACTCGCCGTAGAGTCCTTTGCCAAAACTGCACTGATGATTATCCGCTTCAACATCAAGTTCTGTTATGTTATCATCAATTAAGAAGGCCTCCACCTTATTCACCCATTTAAGGTGGTCCACCTCTGCCTGGGCAAGAAACCCGCTCAGTTTGTTGCTGTAAATTATCTGGCCGGCATTGTTCACGACGCTTTCAATTCCCATATAATTCAGGGTGCCTGCGACTGTCAGAAGAATCAATACCATTCCAAAACCGGCAGCGATCATTTTTCCAATGGTCATATTTTTCAAACTCATAATCCCCCTATCTTTTCAGAATCTTACTTTTCAACCCCTGCGACCTTCCGTACAATGTCATAGTCACTGTCAAAGCCGACTGTCCATCCTGAATAACCAAATCCCTCCGCTTTGGTAACCTCATCAGGCACATCTTTGGTCAGTGCTCTTATTATTTTATCCATAAGTTCCCTGTTTTGCGCCACAGCAGGGGGAACACACATTGGTTGCAGCGGAATCGGACCGACTCTGACAATTTTCCGGAATGCCTTGCCATGTTTTTCTTCTGCTTCCCATAAGTTGACGTCCCATGTGGCACCGCCGTCAATAATGTTTTCCGCACCTGGCTTCCACGCGGCCAGTGCATCCGTAATCTTGGGATGCTTTTTCAAAAATTTCACCTCACCGAAGTATGTGTGAGGATCAATTTTTTTCCTTTCAAAATATGTCGTCGGATACAGATAGCCTGAGCCTGAACTTTTCTTGGTAAATCCCCATTTTTTACCCTTTAAGTCTTTCAACGATTTATAAGGGGAATCGGCGTTCACCAGAAAAAACCCGTAGTAATGGCCCCGTGTTTTTCCACCCTTATACTGCTGGCATGTGGCCACATAATGAATCTTGTCCGGATGCTTATCTTTCATTTGTACATAAAGTACTGGTCCGACAAATCCTAATGAAATTTTACCGGCAATAAAATCATCCACAAACGATTCATAGCTCTTTGAAACAACCAGTTTGGCGGGCAGATATAAGGATTTGGAAATATAATCCGTAAACGGCTGAAAAGATTTTTCCAGCTTTGCAGGTAGAGTGAAAAGTTGAAAGACTGCTCCGGGCAAATTGGAAATTTGCCTTACAAAATGGCACGGTTCGGATTTAGCCAATCCGGGCGGTGAGTTCATCCTCTTTGAAATGCTTCTCCATAAAATCTGCAAGATTTGAAGCGTCATAAGTCATGTTCATTCTTTTTCTGAGCCGTTTCAAGTCTTCATTCACTTCCCGGGCGTTCTGATATCTCAGCGATTTGTCTTTTTCCAGGCACTTCATGACAATTCTGTTTAACTCAGGCGGAATATCGGAGCGCAGGCTGATTATGGAGTCTGTCTCATTTTTGATAATCAGATTAAAGGCTTTTGCAACGCCTACCAGGGTGATAAACTTGCGTAATTTTTCTCCGGACAGCATTTCATAAAAGACAATGCCGAATGAATAGATGTCTGTTCTGTGATCAACATCGTCTGCGCTTTGTTCTGCCTGTTCCGGAGCCATGTAGGCGAGTGTGCCTTTAATTTCGCCGACCATGGTGGAAACGTCGGATTCGGTTTCAGAGTTTGCCTTGGAAATTCCGAAATCCGTTATTTTGACTTCCCCGTTAAATGAAATAAGAATATTGCTCGGTTTGATATCCCGGTGAACAATATTCAAAGGCTCCCCTGTCTGGTCATTTTTTTGGGAATGTGCATGCTCCAAACCCTTGCAAATCTGTGACGCTATAAAAATCGCCTGCTCAACGGAAAAGATATCTTTTACCACCTTCGTAATTTGGGCAAGATTCCTTCCCTGAATGTATTCCATGATGATCGCACCCTGTTCTTCATAAAAATCAATGATTTGGACGATATTCGGGTGATACAGCAGTGCAGCCAGCCTTGCCTCCTGCTTGAACATTGCTGTGAATTGTGAATTTTCAATAAGGTGCTGTCGCACCTTTTTGATGATAACCATCCTCCGAAAATCACCTTTTTCATTGGCCGCCAGAAACAACTCGGACATCCCCCCCTTTGCGACTGCACATATCAGTTTGTAGGGACCGATCAGCCCCAGTCCGCCTCCGAACTTCTGCCGGAACCTGGAAAATTTATGCCGGATGGATCTGGCATTGTCCCATATTGTTTTGGGGAGCCTCAGCTTGTATGCCAAATCCGTCCACAATTCTGATTTTTCATACTCCGCATCCGAGCTTTTAGCGTCTGATCCTGCTTCCCGCTCCGGTCCTGTAAACGGTTGTCCTGACTCAATTGTGGCTGAATCTGCCATTGCCAGATGCATATAGCGTGTCGCTTCACGGAACGAGGGGTCTATGGATAACACTTCTGCCAATAATTCCTGAGCTTTTTCTTCCTTATTGCTTTTCAGGGCATCAATCGCCTGGTGATACAACTCTTCCAATTTTTTTATTTTTTCAGGAACACTCTGCGCTTTATCTGCTTTATCCTTATCAATTTTTCCAGAAACGTCCTGAACCTTATCCTGCACATCCTTCTGAGAAGCCTTATTCTCCTCTTTTTCAGTTATTTTCCGGCGTTCAGCCAACGCCTCGGCCTGCCTGGGATCCAATTTCAGAACTCTTTCATAAAGGGCCAGACGTTCATCATCCTGCTTCTTTTTTTTGGCCTCAATGAGCAGCGTCTGAATCAGACGGGGACGAGTTGCCCAGGGGTTACGCTCATAAAGGGATTCAAGCAGTTTCAGTGCCTCGCGGGTATTTCCCCAGACCAGAAAAATCTCAGTCAGCATCTGATTGGCCTGCGTATGGTCGGGGTTAATACGAATAATCTGCTGAAGTAAGGGGGCCGCATCCTTAAATCTGTCTTTCTGATAAAGTTTCTGAGCGGATTCAAAAAGGGTTTCGGCAGAATCCAGCATCCCGCGGATAGCATCCTGAACATCCGTCAGGGGTTTGCACTGAACAATCCAGCGACGCAGCAGTTCAGGCCGGATGCGATACCCGTCATTTTCAGACTGAATCAGTTCCCATTTCTCAAGCGCCCCGGATATTTTTCCCATATCTCCGACAAAGGTGCGGATGTCGTTTTCCTGCAAACGTCCCTCAAGCTCTTTCCCGGTCATAAACTGAGGGCCTGCTTCCGCCAAAGCAGAAGCAACCGCCCGTTCAGGAATATCCAGGCCATCCCATATTTTTTCCAGTGAAATTTTTGTGATTTCAATTAGTTCCGGAGCAACTGATTCCATATCGTCTGACCGGACAGCCGGCACCTCTTCCGGATCACTGTCATACAGTCTTTCCCAGATCGCCTGGCAGAGTTGCTGGGCAAGGCAGGGATGGCCACCCGTCAGATTATGAATTTGCCCTGGCGCGTCATCCGGCCATTTCAGGGAGGCGTTCCATTTGGACAGATGCACCACCGCAGCCGTCTCTTTCAGGGAGAACAGGGGAAGATGGTAAAATTTCAAACCGTCAAAAAGGGCAGAATATATGTCAGGAAGACATTCTGGGCGTTGGCTGACCGCAAAAATGAATTTGATGCGTTTTGTATCCAGAGACATCAGATTTCTCAGATACGGAAAAAAAGTGGTTCCTGCCTGTGCATTGCCGGACGGCGCGCAACATTCATCAAAAAGGAGGACAAGGGCAGTTTTTTCAGGGAGTTGTGAAAGAACGTGGGGAAGAAACGCCTTCTGAAACCCTGTTGAAAAATCGCTCCCCAGATTATCCAGCGGCTTAATATCAAAACTGTACAAAATCTGCTTGGACAGATCCCACAGTATCTGTTTTAAAGATGAAGCCGCCTTATCCTTCAAATCAAAATAAATCGGAGCGTAAAGTCCATTCCGGGACAGAGTTGCTGACAATTCCTTCAAAACAGAGGTTTTTCCGATGCAGCTTTGTCCGTAAAGAACCATTGCATTTTCATCTGAATTTTTAAGAGCATGCTCCATGTTCCGCAGAACATCAGCACGTCCGACAAATGCCCGGGTACCGTCCACCGGGGCACCGGCAATATAAGGATTTGTGTTAAAAATCATGGGCTTTACAGTTTTTTTTATAATTCGGTTATTAAGCGGCTGCCATACCTGATCTGCCTCGTTTCCATGCTCCGGACCATTGTCATCAAATTAAAGAACAGTCGCTTCAAAGTCCCCTTATTATTAAGGATGATTCAGGGGGATTTTAAAAGTTCCGATCTCTCAGCCCTTTTGTAAAAAATGGGAGAGCATCTGTCCTTAGTGATAATGGCAGTGATATGTTGCACAGGATGAGCACCTGGCCTCCGAACTTGGAATTTCCAAATAATAAAATGTTTATAACAAAAAAATGTTTTGGAATCAAGCACACAGAGAGACTCTTTGACGTTTGGGTAAAAAATTTTGACAAAAGATTAAGAATGCTTGTGATTTTCATATTATTCTGATACAGGACAGTTATAATTATTGTTCATATAATTACCCGACAATAAAAAGTTGAAAGCAAAAAGTTGAAGGTGCATCCACAACCCACTGAAATCGTTGAGCTTCAGACACTTCGCCGGAAAATATCAGTGTCAGTAATTTCAGGAGGTTGGAAAACTTATGACTGTCGAGATAATCAGAAAAAGGACTTGAAGATAAGGAGGTGATTCTGATGAACGGATAAAAACTGTTGCACCGGCCCTCATCAGGCAAGCGAAAACATAAAACAATATTGCGAACAAAACTTACTGAAAGATGGAGGAAATCATGTCTGAAAGCGTTTACAAAGTTATCGAATTGGTAGGGACAAGCGATAAATCCTGGGAAGAGGCTGCAAAAAATGCCGTGGAAACCGCCAGCAAAAGTCTTAAGAACATGAGGATCGCAGAAGTTATCAAACTGGATCTGAAAGTTGAAGATGGGAAAGTTTCTGCTTACCGCGCCAGAATGAGTCTGTCCTTTAAGTATGAATCCTGATGAATGTCAGACAGGTGATTTTTTTGCCTGTCCAACTTCTTAAATGACATACAGCCGACGTGACGGCTGTATGCCAAATTTTTTAGCTTGAAGGTACCGGCCAAAAGTTTTGTGGCTGGTACTTAATCTTTGTCCGGAGTGCTGAAGCAGAACTTCAGCTCTGTCAGAAGCTCTGTTTTGGCCCTCCCGGACAGGCATTATCTTTAAAATCTGTTTGCAACCCGTCCGAAACTTTGCGGTCAAGATTGCCGGACCCGTTCGGCAGAGAGCATTTTTTTTTAACTGACAGCCTTCTCCACCCGGGAGGACGCAGAAAAATCGGCACGTTGTTCGCCTGTAGCCCATGAAGGAATGTTGAAATGCCAGAGCAAAGAAAACTGAAAAGAAAGCAGCTGATTTATTATCTGAGTGTTTTTGACAGAAGCACTGAACAGCGCATCGGACAATTGGTCAATATTACGACTGAAGGTGTCATGCTGACAAGCGAGAACCCCATTAAGCAAAACACCGTTTTTCAATTAAAAATGACTTTGCCGGAAAAAATAAAAGGGCGCGGACATATTACATTTGTTGCAAAAAGTATGTGGTGCAGGAAGGGGATCAATCCTGACTTTTACGATATTGGTTTCCGTTTGCTGGATATTTCTCAGGAAGATATAAAAATCATCGAAAGCCTGATTTATGATTTTTCCTTTAAAAGCTGAGTGAAGAAAATGTAGGGTGGGTGAAGCGAAACCCACCAGACATCCGGCACAAGGTGGGTTCCGCACATGGGTTCCGCACAAGGTGGGTTCCGCTTCGCTCCACCCACCCTACATTTTCCTGCATTTGCATTCCGGGTCTTTTTTTTGGGGAAATCCCTTATGACTGACGAGGTAAAATCAACAGATCAGAAAAAGTGCCCGCCGATTGACAAATCTGCTGAAAATCAGGGTGCCCGTTCTCAGTACAAAGCCTCCCTGATTCCGTAGCCCAGCATATTTTCAAAAGTGACTTGCCAAATCGGAAAAAATGCTTGAATTCCATGACAAATATTGAATATATTTTGATTTACAGAGGAGCGGGGATGGTACCGAACGGTACCATTTACGGCAGATGGTATTCTTTCAGGCCGTAGGGTGGGTGAAGGATTTCGATTTTTTACGCAGTAAAAAACGAAACCGCAACCCACCTTGATAAACTCAGGTTTAAGTCCGAGGTGAGAAAGGATTTCTTTCAGGCCGTAGGGTGGGTGAAGGATTTCGATTTTTTACGCAGTAAAAAAC
>JAOZLU010000517.1 GCA_029934695.1 Desulfobacterales bacterium
TTTGATGTTTGATACTGGATGTTTGATGTTTGATACTGGATGTTTGATGTTTGATACTGGATGTTTGATATTTGATGCTGGAAACCGGATAATCAAGTGTCAAGTAACAAGCATCCAACATCAAGCATCCAACATCCAACATCCAACATCCAACATCCAACATCAAGCTTTCACTTTGTTGGAGCTTCTGATATCTCTTACCATCATCGCTGTCATTGTGGTGCTCATGTCCGGTGCGTTCAGAGTCGGAATCAGGGCGTGGGAAAAGGGGGAACAGAATATTGAAGCCAACCAGAGGCATCGGATTGTTCTGGACCTCATGAAACGCCAGATAGCGTCTGCCTGCCTGCAAGACATGAAGATCGGCGGGAAGGCATTCTTTCTGAAAGGCGATGACAAGTCCATAACCTTTTTATCCCGTAAACCGCTGATACCCGGCAATACATTCGGTGTGGTTTATGTCCGATATGCCGCTGTCCCGGGCGAAGATGAGGGGGAGCGTCTGATGCTCTATGAAAAAAATCTGGTTTTACTCGACAAAGCCTTTGATGCGGACAACCCGAATGAGGACGAGTTTCACGAACTGCTGCCCGGAATACACAGCATCTTATTTGAGTATTTGAAAAAAGGAGACGAAACCGTTGAATGGCAGCCATCCTGGGACCTGGAAGATGACAAGGGCTTTCCACTGGCCATAAGAATTAGTCTCAGAAAAGACTCGGAATCCGCTCCTGTTCTTGTCATCGCCCGTATTTTAAATTAGGCAGCGTATCGTCTCTCTCACTGTCCGCGGCGAGGACTTTGTCCTGACAACCGGCAGATTCGATCTGAAAACATATGTAAACGACTCTTCCATCTCCTCCAACGCCTGCTCCTCCGAATCACTGACTGACAAGTCGTATTTCTTTTTCACGGCCCTCCATTTTTCAGCATAGATCCGCCAATATTTCTGAAGCGGCGGCTTCCATTCATCCGGAGCTTTATATCCTTTCTCCTGATTAGTGTTGTCTTCCACAGCAAGAAGATTCAGCGGATCATTCGCAAACGCCTGTTTCTTTTGTTCTGACCAATCTGATCCGCCTTTTTCATGAGCATGTTTCAGAGGGACAATATGGTCAATATCAAGATCAGACACATCAGTAAAAGTTTTTCCCGTATATGGACATATCCATTCCCCGCGCAATACCTCACACGATTTGTCATCTCTGAATTCAATCAAACCTTTGTTGTCCCTGATCAGAATCTCCGCCCTGGTATCCTGGCAGTCATCATCCTCGTCTGTCCAGCCACGCCACTCAGTATCGTCATAAGAGGCATCAGGGATCAGTCCGGCAATCTTCCTCAGAATAAAAACCGCCTCTGCCATGCCTATCCTTCTGTCTCCGTTCACATCCGTCTTTATGGAGACCGCTGATGAGGGCATTCCTGTGCAGACCTGAAGCGTCAGAATTGCGTCGCCCAGATCAATGCTTCCGTTATTATCCGTATCCCCCGGTATAATTGCCCCATGCTCATAAGCACCGATGTCAATATGCCCACCCTGTACTCTGCTCTGACCCGCCACATCTTCAACCCCGGCATCTGACACGATCTGCCCTGCATCAATGGCCGGGGATGTGATCTGCAAATGAAAATCAGCCTGCCCGGGATTGACAAATTCCGGGTCTTCAAATCCGCCCGGAGAAGTACTTACATGAACGCAGTAGTCAAAAAAACCCTGATAAGTTTCCCCCTTCCACTCCCATTCACTCTCATCACTGCCGGCCGGGGCGAAATAAAGATTATGACTCACCATATTCCCTTCATTCTGTGTATAGGGATTTCCGATCAGAAGACTTTGGTCATTGGCGTAAAAGATATTGTTTCTGATGATATTGTTCCTGACATCATACTGGATGAAAAGCTCGCCGTTCCCATCCTTCAGCATATCATTCTGATACAGCGTGTTGCTGATGATCTTGCAATTTTCCGTTCCGCCCCGGTCCTCGTCATACCCGCCCAGGGAAATCCCCGTCATCCGGTTGCGATATAAGATATTGTTGCGAATCGTAATGTCAGCGGTTGTCCGCCCCTGATGTTCGCTCGCGATCTCTATCCCGATATCAGCAGAATAAACTGTGTTTCTCTCCACGATGATGTCCCTGACACCGTCTGCATAAATGCCGCCCGCGCTGTATTCCTCTCCGTAAGCCGGATTGCCGAAAGAGGAAATATTATAAAGCATGTTTCCGGCCACAATCCCATCACGGACCTGATCGGATGAAGGAACCGGAGATATGCCTTCAAACCCGATAAGGTCTATGCCGATGTTGTCACAGTCATGGATGATGTTGCTGCTCACCGTGAATGTCTCCACATTTCCGTTCAGAACCAGTGCCTCGCTTGATCCCAGTGTCAGGTCATAAAGTTCGTTCCCGTCTATGACAATGTGATGAACTGATTCGGCAGATGTTCCGTAAACTGCGATGCCGTGCGCGTCCGCGCCCATTCGTTCCGCATCAACAATCGCTTTCGTTCTGATGTCGTGAATACGGTTGTCTCTGATTTCAATGTGATGAGACGCACCCCGAATATGGATGCCCACAGGAACAGCATTTGGGATGTCCGTCTGATAATTGAGGATTTCAAAGCCCTGAAGGATAATTCGGCTCTGGTCTTCAATCAGAAAGGCAGACCCTTCTGTGAAACCTTCTCCATTCAGGACAGATGTTTCTCCTTCGTAATTTCGGAAAATAATGTATCCGCCGGCCTCGCTTCCCGAAACATTTATCGTGACCTGTTCGTTGTAAACGCCCCCTCTGACATATACAGTGGTTCCGGGTCCGGCAGTGTCAGCGGCCTTCTGAATGGTTTTCCAGGGCTGTGCCAATGTTCCGGGATTGTCGTCACTGCCGTTGACTGCAACATGGCAATCTGCATGAACAATTTTGAAATCACCTGAAATTATCAATAAGACGGCAAAAATCGGAATGATGTTTTTCATCATATAAATCCTTTTTCATCGGAGAATGAAGCTCCTCAGGGTGATGCAGGACTTCATTCTGTCATATTTGTTTTCATAATTCCCGGCAGGAACTTCTATGGAGAACTCTCCGTTGCCATACACTTCCTCAGCCGAAGCTTTCGTGGATATGCAAAACATTGCGGACGGGGTTGCAAACCCCGTCCGGCACGAAAACCCCGTCCGGCACAAAACCCCGTCCGGCACATGGACATCTGCTGATTGTAAGGGTGAGAAATTTACAGACTGTCTCTGATTTTTGACATGGCCCTCTGAACATTCTCAAAACTGTTGAACGCGCTGATCCGGATAAATCCCTGTCCGCATTTCCCGAATCCTGCTCCGGGAGTGCAGACGACCCCGGCTTTTTCAAGAAGCAGGTCAAAAAACTCCCAGGAATCTGTTTTCCCGTCCACCCAGATATAAGGGGAATTTTCCCCGCCCACACAGGCAAATCCCAGGGCCGCAACCTCCTGCCGGATCAGGGCAGCGTTTTTCAGATAATAATCGCCAAGCTCCCTGACCTGGGCACTGCCTTCCTCACTGTAAACAGCCTCGGCTGCCCGCTGTACCGGATAGGACACACCGTTGAATCTTGTGGTGTGACGCCGGAGCCACAGGGGGTGCAGGGCATATTTTTCCCCATCCCCGGCAAAGGCCATGCAGTTTTTGGGAACCACCATATAAGCGCAGCGGGTCCCTGTAAATCCTGCGGTCTTGGAAAAGCTTCTGAGTTCAATGGCCACTTCACGCGCGCCCTCAATTTCATAAATGCTGCGGGGCAGTGAGTCATCCCGGATAAAACTTTCATAAGCGGCATCATAAAGGATGATGGCCTTGTTTTCACGGGCAAAATCAACCCAGGTTCGGAGGCGGTCTTTGGTAATGGTCGCTCCGGTGGGATTGTTGGGAAAGCACAGATAAATCAGGTCAGCAGGTTCCCCGGGCAGGTCCGGAACAAACCCGTTTTCCTTCGTGCTTTCCAGATACACGAACTTTTCATATCTGCCGTTATCAGTATCCCCCGTGCGTCCGGCCATGACGTTGGTATCCACATAAACCGGATATACCGGGTCAGGAATGGCAACATTGATATCTGTTGCAAAAATTTCCTGAATATTGCCGGAATCACATTTGGCCCCGTCACTCACAAAAATCTCGTCAGCAGAAATGTCCGCTCCCCTGGCCTGAAAATCCTGGCTTGCAATTTTTTCCCGCAAAAACGGATAGCCCTGTTCAGGACCATAGCCCCGGAAAGTGGCATCTTCAGCCATGTCATCCACTGCCCTGTGAAACGCCTCAACGCAGGCCCGTGGCAAGGCCCGGGTAACATCACCGATGCCAAGTTTGATAATCTCTTTTTCCGGGTGAGCCTTCTGGAACGCGGAAACATGCTTGGCAATGTCCGAAAACAGATAGGATGCCTGAAGTTTCAGATAATTTTCATTAATTTTGATCATCATATAATCCTTTAAGTTTGTGGTTTTGATAAAAAGTTCTCTAATCAGCAGATTCAAAACATGCCTGCGGGATTGTCAAATCCCGGATTTGCCAATCTGAAACGAACGGTAACCATGTTTCTGATCTGTCATCAGAGTTGTTCCCAAATAAGGCTTTTGAAACTCCCTATCATTTTAACTATCTGTTTTTATTGATTCAGGATTTATTTAGGAATAACTCTGTTATCGAAAGTTAAGGGAATATAAAAAAGAGTGGCCTGTATGTCAATGACAATCCTTGCAAGTGTCTTCCTGCCCTCAATTTAATAAAAATGTGTTGAATGATGAAAAAAATACATTATGTTTCTTGATTTTTGCACCGACTTTAATTTATTATGCATCTGAATGTAAGTATCCGGCCAAAAGTTTTCCAGAATTTTTTTCTGGGAAAACAGCTTTCACAAACCGCG
>JAOZLU010000072.1:0-1917 GCA_029934695.1 Desulfobacterales bacterium
CCTGCTTAACAATGGTTTGCAGATTAAAAACAAAATTTCGGGAAACATTTAAGATATAAGTACCTGGCCATATATTTTCAGGTATTTGTATATGAAGAACCGCAGATGAACGCAGACAGATGCAGATGCCTGTCTGCCGCGGACTCATCCGCGGTCTGTGAAAGCTGTTTTCCAAGAAAAAATCCCGGGAAACTTTTGGCCGGGTACTTATTACCTCTTAAAAATAATAACGGGTCTCATATAAAGGCATGGTTCAGATAGCAAGCCCGCAAAGTTCCGACACGGTTTATACTGCTCTTGCAACTTTCACACAAATGTTCGGCGAAGACAAGGCTTATGAGTATCTTAAAAAACTGCATAACAATGTCGGACACCAAATCAGGTTCAGATCAGCTTCTGTGAAGGATACCGATTTTTGCATCAGTTCTTCAGAATAAAAAATTTCAGTCTGAAAAAAAATCATTTGGCCTGACAGCAGATTGGATTTTTTTGTTAATATCAACAAATTCAGATGATTATACTTATAAATAAAGTATTGTAATAAATTGTTGCACTTAAAAAGAGAATGGTGTATGGTTCTTTAATATTTTCTGAGTGATTTATTATGCCTGTCGTACAGATTATCAGACAGAATCAAAAAAATCTGTTGCTGTCATCACGGATTCCGGTCTGAGCCCCTAAGTTATGATGGACACCCAATTTTATTAACCGTATTTTAAAAAGGAGATCACTTCATACTGTCGGCAACAATTGTTTTTGCCGGCATGACGCAAGTTGCCGAGACAGAAGGTCGGCTTGACCTTTTTAATTGCAGCTTGCCATCTGGAACAGCTTGCTGCAAGTCTGTTCCGTGATATAAAACCGGGCATTTTCCGGTCACTGAAAAAAGGAGAGCAAAATGAAACAGAGAGCATGGGTTGCAGCACTCGCGATTGTCGTATTGTTCGCGGGTGTTGCACAGGCGGGAATTCTGGACAACGTGAAAAAAAATAATGAAATCAAATGCGGAGTTTCCGGCAAGGTTCCCGGATTTTCCGTTCCGGACAAAAATGGTGTCTGGTCAGGGCTGGATGTGGATTTTGGTCGGGCATTGGCAGCAGCCATATTCAATGATGTCAGCACGGTGAAATTTGTTCCCGTGACCACCAAAGAACGGTTTACCGCACTTCAGACCGGGGAAATTGATGTTCTTTCCCGAAACACCACCTGGACATTTTCCAGAGATGTCAAACAGGGGATTGAGTTCTGCGGGATTCTTTTTTATGACGGTCAGGGATTTATGGTCAATAAAAAACTGGGTATAAAAAGTGCAAAAGAACTGGATGGGGCAAGCATCTGTATCCAGATCGGAACAACCACGGAACTCAATGTTTCCGATTATTTTGCGACCAACAACATGACCTTCAAACCCGTGGTCTTTGAAAGTGCGGATGAATCCACAGTCATGTATGACACAGGCCGATGCGACGTTTATACCACCGATGCGTCCGGTCTTGCTGCCCGACGGACCACATTGTCAAAACCGGCTGTTCATACCATCCTCCCTGAAATCATCTCAAAAGAACCATTGGGACCCTGTGTGAGGCATGGGGATCAACAATGGGGTGACATTGTCAGATGGACCCTCAATGCTATGATCAATGCAGAGGAAATGGGTGTCACATCCAAAAATGTGGATAAAATGCTCAAATCGAAAAATCCCGCGGTCAGACGGCTGCTCGGAGTGGACGGAACTTTTGGTGAGCAACTCGGCCTGACCAAAGACTGGGCTTACCGGATTATCAAGCTGGTCGGAAATTACAGCGAAGTATATGACCGTAATGTCGGCCCTTCCACTCCCCTCAGCCTGGATCGCGGCAAGAACGCACTTTGGAAAGACGGCGGGCTTTTGTATGCACCTCCGATTCGCTGATCCAT
>JAOZLU010000072.1:2017-11327 GCA_029934695.1 Desulfobacterales bacterium
ATGTTTGGAGTGGGGATGGTGGGTTCCGCAGGCTCCACCCACCCTACAGACCTAGCTGGAAAAAATTATGCATGAACATACTGTGACAAAAAAATGGAACCCCCTTCCAGATCAGCCTCCACCGGTCAGAGATTTCGGCCTGTCCGGATGGCTTCGTAAAAACCTCTTTTCATCTGTTGGGAATACTCTGCTCACATTTATCGGCATTACGATTGTCTGGCTGACCGTACCTCCGTTTATCCAATGGGCTGTAATCAATGCAGCGTGGCTGGGGGACAGTCGTTCAGCCTGCGATCATCTGCTTGAAGGAGAAAAAGCCGGGGCATGCTGGATATTCATAAAGGTGCGTCTCGGCATGTTCATGTACGGGTTTTACCCGGACCCTGAGCGGTGGCGGATCAATTTTTCGTTATTCCTGCTGGCTCTGGGAGGGCTGCCGATATTGACAACGAGCCTGCTCTCCGAAAATTCGGGACGTGCGATGTATCTTGTTGCCGGCACTGTGATATGCATATTTTTTTTCGGGCCGATTCCCGGATCAGTTGCCGCCCTGTTTCTGGCCGGCCCTTTTTTGCTTTCCCTCATCCCGCTGACTGGAAAAATTCCGCTCAGAGCCTGGGACTGGATATTTTTGTTCGCTGTTTATCCGGTGATCGCCTGGTTTCTCTTTGTAGGAGATATATTCGGACTTCCGTATGTGGACACCCACCAGTGGGGCGGAATGTTTCTCACATTGGTCATCGCGGGGATCGGAATTGCCACCTCCCTGCCCATCGGAATTCTCCTCGCACTGGGCCGCAGAGATTCCATGCCTGTCATAAAAACTTTATGCATCTGCTTTATCGAGCTGATTCGCGGCGTACCCTTAATATCTGTGCTCTTCATGGCCTCGGTCATGCTGCCTCTGCTGCTGCCTGAAGGAACTCATTTCGACAAACTGCTCAGGGCGCTCATCGGCGTGGCCCTGTTTTATGCCGCATATATGGCCGAAGTTGTGCGGGGCGGGCTTGCTGCGATTCCCAAAGGACAATATGAGGCCGCACAGGCCCTGGGCTGGGGATATTGGAAAATGATGGGGCTTATCATTCTGCCCCAGGCATTGCGGCTGGTAATTCCCGGGATAGTCAACACTTTTCTCGGACTTTTCAAGGATACCACTCTCGTTGCGGTCATCGGTCTTATGGACATGCTCGGTATTGTAAAGGCAGCCCTCGCGGACACTGAATGGCTTGGTTTTCCTAAGGAGGCATATATATTTGCGGCCCTGACTTATTGGGTCTTCTGTTTCAGCATGTCCAGATACAGCATGAGCCTGGAAAAACGATTTCAGGTAAACCGGAGATAGAGCTTTTAACGTCAGTTCACAGTTCCGCCTTCAGGCGGTTTTTGCACCGTGGAACTGACAATCTTTTTGTCAAACACTATAAAATTGACTGATTATAACGGATTCAGGGCCGCAATTTCAACATGCCATCACGCCGGTATCTCACACAAAGGATTTACACATTCATTTACTTTAAGTTCAAGACTCCTCTGAATCCGTTATAATCAGAAAGCATCAATATTGAGAGGATAAGTGCCATGCCGGATCAGACTGCTTTACAACAGGCAACGTCAGAACCGATCATCATAATATCCGAACTCGAGAAATGGTTCGGTGAATTTCATGTGTTAAAGGCGATCAGTCTGACTGTGAAAAAAGGGGAAAGAGTTGTAATCTGCGGCCCTTCAGGGTCGGGAAAATCAACTTTGATCCGCTGCATCAACCGCCTTGAGACTCATCAGAAAGGGAAAATCACAGTTGACGGTGTTGAGCTGACAGACAACCTGAAAAACATTGATCATGTGAGACGGGAAGTCGGCATGCTGTTTCAGAATTTCAACCTGTTTCCCCACCTGACAGTACTGGAAAACTGCACCATGTCTCCGGTCTGGATAAGGAAAGTACCTCTTGCGGAAGCCACCAAGTTGGCACAGAATTATCTGGAACGGGTAAAAATTCCGGAACTTGCTGATAAATATCCGCCCCAGATTTCAGGGGGACAGCAACAAAGAGTGGCTATTGCAAGATGCCTGTGCATGAGCCCCAAAATAATGCTGTTTGACGAACCCACCTCCGCATTGGATCCTGAAATGATAAAGGAAGTCTTAGATGTTATGGTTGACCTTGCTGAATCGGGCATGACCATGATCTGTGTCACCCATGAAATGGGATTTGCCCGTACCGTGGCGGACCGGATCATTTTCATGGATGGCGGTGAGATTGTGGAGGAAAATGATCCGGAAACCTTTTTTCACCACCCGAAGACAGATCGGGCAGAACTTTTCCTGGGACAGATTCTATCACATGGATTTGATGACTGAACCCATGAGAACCTATACTTGAAAGGAAATAAAAAAAATGAATATCGGAATTCCCAGAGAGATCAAACCCAGAGAAGGACGGGTGGCACTTTTGCCCAGGCATGTAAACAGTCTTGCGGAGGCAGGCCATTCGGTAATGGTGGAAACTTCAGCAGGCCGGCTGTCCGGCATGAAAGATCAGGATTATCGTGAGTCAGGAGCATGCATTGCCGGTTCGGGCAGGGAAGTATTTGATCATGCAACTCTCATAGTGAAAGTCAAGGAAATCCTGCCGGATGAATATGCTTACCTGAGATCTGACCATATTATCTTCACCAACATACATGCAGCCCTGAACAGAGAACAACTCGATCAGTTCTTAAAAGTCGGACTGACCGCAATTTCAGCAGAAAATACCCATCCTTACGGATCCCCAAACTGTGCATTGGCAGGGGAGATCGGCGCATTGGAAGGAGTGCGGCTTTCACTTGCCCCTTATGGCGGAGTCGGACGACATTTCATGAGACATTTTGATCAGGATTCCTCATTCGCCGTAGTAATCGGCTTGGGAAACGTGGGACGCGGTGCTCTTCGCACCCTTTTATCATTAGGTGTCCGTGTCGCAGGTCTTGATATTGACGAAGGTGCAAGAAAAGCCGCTGCCATGGACTGGTTCAGGCATGACCTGAGAGTGGCTCATGTGGATGATCTGCCCGATTTTCTGCCGGATGCGGATATAATCATAAACTGCGTGTTCTGGCCCAAAGAGCGAAACGACCATCTGATTTCCCGTGATATGCTCGGAAAACTCAAATCCAATGCGATTATAATTGACATATCCTGCGATACTGCCGGTGCGATTGAAACATGTCGCCCCACCACATGGGACAATCCGATCTACGAAGTGGACGGGATACGCCATTTCTGCGTGGACAACATCCCCGGAGCCGCCCCGGTCGCATCATCTGCCGGATATGGAAATGCAATCCTTTCGCGGGTACAGATGATTGCCGATATCGGAGTGGCCGATGCCGCTCTCAAGGATTCATGGATACTACGGGGGCTGACCTGTGCTGACTGCGAACTGATTCTTGAAGAGGCCGGAAAATACCAGAACAGACCGTTTATACCGGTTTCAGACTGGCTGAAAAAAAATGCCGGATTATCAGGCACGAATCAGCCTCAACAAAAAGACGGTCCGGAGTGCAAAAATTAAGCGAAGCGTTTTTTTGCACCGCACAAATACAGCACAAAACAGAAAAAAATGTCAAAACTGATCTACAATCCAAAATTCAGGGCATGGTTTATTCAGGGCTGTGTTCTTGTAATCCTGCTTACTCTGCTTGGTACGGGTGTTTACAACACCGTCCAGAATCTTGGCAAGGCCGGGATTACCACCGGATTCGGATTTTTGAATGAAACCGCCGGATTCGACATCAGCCTGAAACTGATTCCCTATTCCCGTGCATCCACTTATGGCCGGGCATTTATGGTGGGACTGCTCAACACTTTGCTCGTTTCAGGGATTGGAATCCTTGTTGCGACCATCCTCGGCTTTCTCATCGGTGTTGCACGGCTTTCTTCCAACTGGCTTATATCCCTGATAGCCGCGGTATATATCGAAATCATCCGGAACATTCCACTATTGCTGCAAATACTGTTCTGGTACATAGCAATTCTGAATCCTTTGCCCCGCCCCCGTCATGCCATGAATCTCATGGATACTTTTTTCTTGTGCAACCGGGGGCTGATCGTGCCGTCTCCAATATATGAATCAGGGATAATTGCAACGCTCATTGCCTTGGGCACAGCCATCGTCGCTTCGATTTTTCTTGTTCGATGGGCAGGAAAACATCAGAATAAAACCGGAAAACAATTTCCGGCATACTGGACATCTCTCGGGTTGCTGATCGGCCTGCCTCTGATGGTCCTGGCACTGACCGGATTTCCGATCAGTTGGGAAATACCGGTGTTCAAAGGCTTTAATTTTCGCGGGGGGCTGACCATGCTGCCTGAATTTATAGCACTCTGCCTGGCTCTTTCCCTTTATACTGCCGCATTTATAGGTGAAAACGTCCGTGCCGGCATAATGGCCGTGGACAATGGACAGTGGGAAGCCGCATTGGCGCTTGGACACCGACTCGGTGCAACCTTGCGGCTTGTCATCATTCCTCAGGCCATGCGGGTGATTATTCCGCCGCTGACCAGCCAGCACCTGACTCTGGTGAAAAACTCGTCTCTGGCCGTTGTGATCGGATACCCGGACATTATTCATGTCTTTGCCGGCACAACCCTGAACCAGACAGGTCAGGCAGTGGAAATCATTGCCGTCACCATGCTGGTCTATCTGACCACGAGCCTGTCCATATCTTATGTCATGAACTGGTACAACCGGAAGACATCGGCAATGGGAGCCGGATCATGACGGAAAAAATCATGCAGGAGCATAATGTGCCAAACTGCACTCCGGATACTATAATTGTTCATGCTGATAATAAATTGTTGCAATGAAAAAAAAATGGTGTATAACACACTCAATTTTATTAACCGTATTTAATACATAAGAAAGGAGTATAAAAGGAGAATGAAACGATTACTTTTTATCCTGTCACTGGCAATAATTGTTTTTGCTGGCATGACACAAATTGTCCAGGCAGAAGGCCGGCTGACCATGTATTGCAGCGCGCAAGGTGACTGGTGTCAGAAAGCGGCTGAAACTTTTGGAAAAAAATATGACGTGAAAGTATCCATGACGCGTAATGGTTCCGGCAGCACTTATGCGAAAATACTGGCTGAGAAAGACAACCCCCGTGGTGATGTCTGGTATGGCGGCACTCTGGATCCGCATAGTCAGGCAGGGGTGAACGGATTGCTGGAATCATACAAATCCTCCAATCTTGATAAGATAGCAGAACCTTATCGCAATCCTGCCACCAGCAAAAAAAATCACTCCACAGGCATTTATATTGGCATTCTCGGGTTCAGTGTAAATACAGACTTGTTGAAAGATGCCAAACTTGCAATGCCGAAATGCTGGGCTGATTTGACAAAACCTGAGTATAAAGGCATGGTTCAGATAGCAAGCCCGCAAAGTTCCGGCACTGCCTACACTGCTCTTGCAACTTTCACGCAAATGTTCGGCGAAGACAAGGCATTTGAATATCTCAAAAAACTGCATAACAATGTGGGGCAATATACCAAATCAGGTTCAGCCCCGGGCAAGAATGCGGCACGCGGTGAAACCATGGTCGGCATTGGCTTCCTGCATGATCATGGCAAGGAAAAAGCCAAAGGCTTTCCGCTTGAACTGGTTGCACCCTGCGAAGGCACCGGTTATGAGATAGGAGGTCTGAGTATTATAAAAAATGCGCGCAACATGGCAAACGCCAAAAAATTTGTTGATTGGGCATTATCCAAAGAAGGCATGGAAATTGCAGCAAGTGTTCAGTCTTTTCAGGTGCCCACCAATATTGAGGCGGCAATCCCGGCAGAAGCCATACGGGCTGAAGATGTTAATATGATAGACTATGACTTTGTCAAGTATGGCAGTGAAAAGGCTCGTAAAGCACTTATCGGCCGTTGGGTTAAAGAAATTAAGCCACTTAAACGATAAACAGGTTCAGGTTTTCTGATGCTGCCGGACGGGGTTTGCAACCCCGTCCGGGATGTTTCAGAAGTTACGGCTAAGTACAGGCCGTCTGAAAATAGCCTTTCTGACTCAGTTTTTCTGACCGGAAATTGGACCTGTTCCTGAAAGAGCAAAACTCAGGTCCTGATTATAACGGATTTCGGGGGTATTTAAACGCAGATACGCAGAGATATGTCAGACTGAGAGAATACAGCACCCGGCAGAAACGGCTATGCAACCCGGTTTTTTCCCGGGTTTCTTATCAGCGTGAACTATGAAAGGAAATTTTTATGGCTGCATCAGCAAATATAAAACCTACGATAATCAGAACTAGCCGAGGATTATCTGTCGGCGGAACCCGGACCACATTATACCAGATTATGGATTGTCTCAGAGCAGGTATTCCTCATATTGAAATTTGCGACCGTTTCCGGCTGACCTTATTACAAATGGATGATATTCTGAGGTATATTGAAAAACATAAAGATGAAACAGAGAAGGAATATCAGGAGGTTCGATCTCTGGCAGAAGAACACCGCCGCTACTGGGAAGAAAAGAATCAGGAACATTTTGCAAAAATAGCCGGAATGCCCCGCACACTCGAACAGGAAAATATCTGGAGAAAATTACAGGCATGGAAACAACGGATAAACCTCGAACTGTCCGAATCTTAGCTGATCACAATATTGAAGCTGGGCCATTTTGTTGTGGCGAACAATCACAACCGAAGGCTGGTCTGATTTAAGTCCCATGAAATTGGTCATGTTTTCTGATGTCGGTCTGAGTGACAATAGCAATGACAGAATTGTCTGGCGTTTTGCCCAGGCACAGAAAATGATATTGCTTACCGCAAATCGCAATATGGAAGGAGACGACTCACTTGAACAGACAATCCGTAATGAAAATACGCTGATATCACTGCCCGTACTGACAATCGCCAATCTGGACAATCTGAAAAACAAAACATACCAGGAGGCATGTGCCGAACGCTTACTGGAAATTGTATTTGATTTGGAAAATTATCTGGGCACAGCCCGAATATTCATACCATAAAATCCAGATAAATGGCGGGCTGTCTGAGGGCCGGAACAGTTTCCTGACAGAAAATCAGGCAGAATTTTATTCTTTGCGCCTTTGCGAGAGATTTTGGGGGTGGGAAACTTGAGTTACTAATTCTTTAATATCAGAGGGCTAAAACTTTGACTACTGACAAACATTTTGTTAAAGGCTCTGTTAACACCGGTTTTAATCTATGAATTTCTCTTCAGACTCTGATTTGTTTTCTTCTATGAACCCTCGCACCAAATTGGTTTTGCTTGGGCTTCTGGCATGGATAATTGTTCCCTGGAAGGGGTTGGAATACGGACTTTTTGAATCCACCTCATCTGAGATTTTGGATGCTTATGCGTGGAAAAGCATTAGCACCGCACTGATCTCACTAAGTGTTTTTTGCCTGTTCTTATTACGGCCATGGAATGCACTGCCAAAAGCAGACCTGACTGATGCTGTAATTTCTCTTTCCTGTTTTATTCTGATCATACTTATTGCGGCTTTTGTAAAAGAGTCCCTGGGCTGCGGAGCCGCAATGCAGCTCATCCTTTTTTTGCTGATTTTTTCTCTTGCTTTGTCGCGCATGGGGTTTATTCAGGGAGACCCGTTTATGACGACGGCCATTGTTTTTATCATGGCATCTATTGCAGTGTTTGTGCTTTTCCCCATTTCCACAATTTTTTCAAAAGTTTTATTTTTGGAAGACGGCACATTCACACCCATGGCTTTCTACAGGAATATAACCTCCTTCGGTGTTGGCCGCACATTAAAAAATTCACTGATTCTTGCTGTTGTTGTCGGTATGTCATCCACATTTTTAGGATTATGCTTCTCGCTTTTTTCAGTGAGAATTACCAAACGCTTTAAAGGAGCGGCAAGAATCTTTTCCATGCTGCCAATAGTTACGCCGCCGTTTGTTATCGGTCTTTCCTTAATTCTGATATTCGGACGTAACGGAACCATAAATGACGGGCTGCTGTTCCTGTTTGGTAATGATGGCTTGTTTATATGCCAGGGAAATGAAGGCTGGTTTCATCGTTCTTCATATATTTACGGATTCTGGGGTGTGTTTCTGTCGCAGACTTTATCCTTCACGCCGATCTGTTTTATGTTGCTGGTGGGGATGGTTTCCACCATAAATCCCGCGTTGGAAGAAGCTTCTGTCACCATGCGGGCCTCCGATGCCCAGACCTTTTACAACGTCACTCTTCCACTGCTCAGACCCGGTATCGCCAATGCCTATCTGCTTGCAGTCATCTCATCTCTTGCAGATTTCGGCAATCCGATGGTACTGGGTGGCGATTATGATGTGCTCGCCACAGAGATTTATTTCAGTATTGTCGGTGCCCAGCTTGATTATGCGCGAGCTTCGACACTGGGAATCCTGTTATTGTCATTTTCACTATTGGCTTTTATCATTCAGCGAAAATGGATAGGCAAAAAATCCTATGTCACGGTGACCGGCAAAGGCTCAGGAGGCTATTTCCAGCCCCTTCCTGCCCTGGTACGCAGAATATCGTCTGCTGTCACTCTTTCCTGGATGCTTTTCACTGCCATTCTGTACGGCAGTATATTATTGGGAGGGTTTGTGGTGAACTGGGGTGCTGATTACACACCGACACTGGCGCATTATGAGGAACTTTGGGCAAGAGGCACAGACTACGGCGCGTGGCCTTCTTATCTCACCACACTGAAGTTTGCGGCAGTCGGCGCGCCGCTCACAGCTTTAATGGGTCTGATGATTGCCTATGTCACAACGAGAAAGCGTTTTGTCGGCAGGGGAGTTGTTGATTTCAGTGCCATGATCAGCTTTGCCATTCCAGGCACAGTTATCGGAATCAGCTATGTGCTGGCATTCAACACAGCACCGATACTTATCAATGGCACTGCCATTATTATTATAATCTCATTTATCTTTAAGAATATGCCGGTAGGGATTCGTTCAGGAATATCTGCACTTTCACAAATTGACAAATCACTTGAGGAAGCCTCTCTGACACAGCGGGCAAGCTCTGTCCGCACAATATTCACAATTGTTCTGCCGCTGCTCAGGCCGGCGATGATCTCTGCCATTGTGTTCAGTTTTGTCAAATCCATGACAACCGTAAGTGCCATAATTTTTTTGGTCACAGCCGACACACAGGTTGCAACGACATATATTATGGGCCGGGTTGAAGATGGCGATTATGGGCAGGCTATCAGCTATGGCTCGGTGCTGATTGTGACTATGCTGATTGTAATTTTGCTTGTTGAAAAATTTATTGGCAGATCAAGGATTGAGAGAACCTC
>JAOZLU010000072.1:11427-18886 GCA_029934695.1 Desulfobacterales bacterium
TTGTAATTTTGCTTGTTGAAAAATTTATTGGCAGATCAAGGATTGAGAGAACCTCAGGGAAGTAGCGAACAGGGCCCCTCTCGCCGAACGGGGTTTGTCTCTCGCCGGACGGGGTTGCAAACCCCGTCCGGCAATCTCAGCTTGATGCTTATGGTGTCGAAGGGTGGCCTGAATCCGTTATAATCAGTCTTTACACAAGGAACAAGTATGGAAAAGCAGGAATCCAGCAGAGTGCAACTACTTGGCGTTGTTAAAAAGTTTGGCGATGATACAGTATTGCACGGCATTGATCTTGATATCGAAGCAGGAAGCCTTACAACCCTGCTTGGCCCTTCAGGTTGTGGGAAAACAACAATTTTAAGGCTTATTGCCGGTCTTGAACTTCCAACATCAGGGCGGGTAATTCTCGGAGATGAAGATGTCTCAGTCCTGTCTGCCAGTCAGCGTGATGTGGCCATGGTGTTTCAGTCATACGCACTGTTTCCTCACATGACAGTAGGGCAAAATGTCGGATACGGACTGAAGATGCAGGGTGTTGCCAAAGAGGTACGCAGGCAACGCGTCAGGGATGCTCTTGGCTCAGTCGGTCTTGACAATTTTCAGGATCGCTACACTGATCAGATGTCCGGTGGTCAGCAACAGCGTGTCGCAGTGGCAAGAGCATTGATTCTTCAGCCCAAGGTGATGTTATTTGATGAGCCGCTGAGTAATCTGGACAGTAAGTTGCGTCGCCGGATGCGTGAAGATATTCGCCGCCTGCAACAGGAGTTTGGTGTCACTTCTGTGTATGTCACCCATGATCAGGATGAAGCATTGGCTGTTTCCGATGATGTTGTCGTTATGAGAGCAGGCAGGATTGCCCAGCAGGGCCCTCCGAGATTGCTCTATTTGCAGCCAAACTCCGAATTCGTGGCGACCTTTATGGGTGATGCCAATATTATTGAAGGTGAAGTTATTGCGACAGGCAAAAAAACACAGCTGCGTTTTGATGATGTTGTGATAGAGACAGACAAACCAATGGCAGCCGATTTTATCAACAAAACCATTGAAATAGCTGTCCGTCCCGAAGCCTTGTCTCTGGTATCTGCTGACAGCACACGCACCGGTCTTCCGGCGACAATTGTCACAAAAGCTTATATTGGCAGGGCAATTGAATATTCTGTCCAATGGAACAACCAGAAACTTTTTTTGGTTTCAGCTACCGGAACCAGGGAGTTCAGCGTCGGAGAGACTGCAAAAGTTATTATCACACCACCTGGTATTGCCCCGATTCCCTGATGTTTCATCCTTGCGAAGCTGAAAACTCTGCCATGCGCTTTGGACCCTATATCGCTCTTTTTGGCTTTGAAAAAAGCGATATAGGCACTGTTTGAAGCCAGGATAAACAAACGCTTAGGGAACTTATGAAATGTTGTACTTCTTTGATGAATACCTGCTTACAGCATAACTACTTTCTATTATTCTTCCTGCCATTTTTCGATGAAAAAAGAAGAACGATACGCAGTGAATAATCAGGAGAACTGGCAGAATCCATTTGATAAAAATCACGCACGATTTGTGTTTATGCAACTTGGTGCTGCCCCACATCGTCGGTGAGCATTTCAGTTTTTTCTCTCCCTGAGATATATAGGGGACTTCCCGGAGCCTGCTGTCCTGGTAATAATTGTTTAATGCTGCACCGATTTCAGGGGTTCGCCATTTTTTAAATCGTTCGGAAAGGGTTGTGAAAAATGCTTCGGAGAGAATGACCACCATATAATTAAAACGTGGGTCATTGGCTGCCTTGGAAGCTTTCAGTTTTCTCTCACAGAATTCCAGATTGTGCAGGGCGTGAATCAGCCGGTAAAGGGAAGACCTGTTTTTGACTTCCTTTTTGAGAAACAAGTCCACATAGTTGCGGACCAGGGGGCTGATGCCGATTTCCCCGTAGGAGTATTTTCTATCCATATATCTGAGATAATTTCTTTCTATTCCAGGATAGCCGCTGACATCTTTTGCTCGCAGATAAGCTGCTGCCAGGGTGACATAAGGGTTAAGAAAAATATAAATTGGCATATTGAGTCTTAATTGTAACATCAGATTCTGCGTAAATAAAAAATTTCAAAGCTACTCCGAAAACATTTAAATTGCTGATATGACAGTTTTAAGGAGTTGTCAGAAAATATTTGACATCCTGCAAATACGATGTTACAGTCCAGAAAATTAATCAGACAAATTCTGGATTGTAACATATGAAAAATAAATCAGTTGATTCTGCATTATTGTTAACCTGCTTAAAAGATAATAAAATAATGACAATTGGCGAGCTGAGAAACACCTTGGGAAATCAGTGCCGAATGACAGTGTTTAGAAAATTATCAGTGCTGGGTTATATTTCAAGCTATTCTCACAGTGGAAAATATTACTCACTGAAAAGAACAGCGAGATACAACAAATATGGAATATGGTCATATAAGTCAGTTTTGTTTTCAAAAAACGGAACCCTTAAAAACACAATGAAATTCCTGATTGACTACTCAGAAAATAGCTGACGAACTTGCCAAACCCCGCCAAGCCGCCGGATTTGTCAATCCGGCGGGAGCGGCTGCTCGGTTCGGATTGGTAAATCCGAACCCCGCCAGGCCGCCGGATTTGTCAATCCGACGGGAGCGTGGGAGGGAACGCCCCGCTGCTGCTCGGTTCGGATTGGTAAATCCGAACCCCGCCATGCCGCCGGATTTGTCAATCCGGCGGGAGCGTGGGAGGGAACGCCCCGCGGCTGCTCGGTTCGGATTGGTGGCACACTCTGCCTGATTGCCAACCTCGAAGTCGCCACGGGCCGGATCATCGCACCGACGATCGGCCCGACCAGGACCGGGGATGACTATGTCAGACATATCGGGCAGACAGTTGACACAGACCCCGACGCATGGTGGATATTCGTCACGGACAACCTCAGCACTCATCAGTCCGCATCCCTGGTGGAACTGATCGCACAGAGATGTTCCATCGACATTTTTCTCGGGGAAAAAGGGTACAGAGGAATACTGAAATCGATGAAAACCCGCAGGGAATTTCTGTCTGACACTTCGCATCGCATTCATTTTGTCTATACTCCGAAACACGCATCCTCTCGAACATCTCCGGCTTCGGATGAGCAAATTCATCAATGAGACCATGGCCAGACCTTTTAAATGGACTTATATCGGCCGCCCACTGGCAGCTTAAATTCCTGTTCAGGGGGGGGGGACAAGTTCAAGAGTCATCCGGTTCTGGTTCAGGCGTATGCCGGCGGCAGATGGTCGGACACAACCATCCTGCCTGATTTGGACTATTGCTACCGCTCCTGCCATCAACGCATTGCGGTCGGGAATCCGATAACACTGTATCATTTATTTCTTGTTTTTTGCTGAACGGTGCTGAAATTTCATTTCAGCACTCCTGTTAAAGTACCAGTTGCTTTTGGATCTCTGATTTCCTGTGACATGCTGCCTTATGGCCATCCTGAACAGTTTCGAGGAGCGGCTCTCTTTTCCGGCACTGATCTGTGACAAAAGGACACCGGGTATGGAACCGGCACCCGTCCGGGGGGTTTAAGGGGCTGGGCACATCCCCGGTGAGAATCATTCTTCTGGATTTATGCTCTGCATCAGGAACCGGAATCCCGGAAAGCAGTGCATGAGTATATGGATGCAGAGGATGGGAAAAAATATCCCGGGTGTCCGCGATTTCAACGATTTTACCGAGATACATGACCGCAACGCGGTTGCTGATATACTTGACAACCAGAAGATGATGGGTGATAAAGAGATAGGTCAGCCCAAGTTCCTTCTGCAATTTCCGGAGAAGATTCAGTATCTGGGCCTGGACTGAGACATCCAGGGCAGAGGTCGGCTCATCCAGCACGATGAACTCAGGATTGACAGCTATTGCTCTGGCAACGGCAATCCGCTGGCGCTGTCCCCCGGAAAACTCGTGAGGATAGCGAAGAAGGTGGCTTTTTGACAGCCCGACAAGTTCCAGCAGTCCTGTGATGCGATCCTCAAGCTCCCTGCTTCCGAGGCGTACCTGCTCTCTGATTGGCTCGGCAATAATGTGTTTGACCAGCATACGGGGATTCATTGATGTGGCAGGATCCTGAAAGACCATCTGAAGCTTGCCGCGAATCCCTGCTTTTTTCATGGCTCTTCTGCTCATAGAGCTAATATCAGCAGGTAATCCGTTGCTTTCAGGATGGTAAATTGTATGGCCGCTTGTCGGATCCTGCAAACGGATGATGACTTTGCCGGTTGTTGTCTTTCCGCAACCTGATTCGCCCACCATTCCCAGGCACTCGCCGCGATAAATATCCAGATCTATCCCGTCAAGTGCTTTGACAGAATTCACCTGACGGCGCAGCACACCGCTGATAACCGGATAATGCTTTTTAAGATTTTTAAGTTCTAAAATCTTTTTCATATTTTCCAACACGCAACATAATGATTATTTCCCACCTCTTCAAGCTCCGGGAGTTTTTCCCGGCATATATCCCCGGCCCGTGGGCATCTCGGATGAAAACGGCATCCTGACGGTGGTGAAATAAGGTTAGGGACGCTTCCTTCTATGCTTTGCAGTTCTCCTTCCTGAAACAGTCTGGGCACGGAACTGAGCAATGCATAAGTGTAGGGGTGGCGGGGTGAGCGGAATATATCTCTGACATCAGCCACTTCGCACAAATTTCCGGCATACATGACACCGACGCGGTCGCATATCTCTGCGACCACACCCAGATCATGGGTGATGAACAATATTGATGATATTTCCGTGTGTTTCAACTGGCGCAGCATCTCAAGAATCTGAGCCTGGATAGTCACATCCAGGTTTGACGTTGCCTCATCTGCGATCAGAAGTATCGGGCTGCAGGCCAATGCAATGGCAATGACGATCCGCTGTTTCATACCGCCGGAAAGGTTGTGCGGATAGGACCTGAGGATATCTTCAGGATTGGGAATGCCAAGTTTGCCGATAATCTCGGCAGAGCGGTCCATGGCTTCCTGAATCAGTCTCTTTTCCCAGCGTTTCAGGACAGGAATCCTGCTCAGAAGCTTCAGTACAAAAGCATCAGGGTTTTTCTCTGCGATCTGGTAAACAGACTTCTGAAAATGTCTGAGCAGGGGGATTGTCCTGCATTCTGATGAATCCAGTTCTTCAGCGATCTTTCTGCACATTTCCTGTTTCCGATGGAACAGAAAGCTCTCGGCCACCTGTTCGCCGATACTCATAATCGGATTCAATGCAGCATTCGGCTCCTGAAAAATCATTGAAATCAGGTCCCCGCGCAGGCTTTCCATATAAGCTTCTGACTGATCGAGCAGATTGACGGCTGTTTTCGTTTCCTTTTTATCCGGAAAGAGAATGACTTTGCCGCCTTCTATCATACCGGGTTCCTGGACAATCCGCATCACGGATCGGACAAAAACACTCTTTCCGCATCCTGATTCACCCACCAGGCCGAAAGTGACACCGTGGTCTGCAAAGAGGCTGACTTTGTTCAGGGCATTGACAATCCCTTCATAGGTATGAAAATTGGTTACCAGATCAATGGTTTCAAGGAGTTTGGCCATGTTTCACGTTTTGTGTTTCAAATTTTCCGGGTTTCATAATCGGTCAGCAAAGTGAAAAAGAACATTCTAATTCAGCAGTGCTTCTATTTCCGACAGATTATCGGTTTTTATGACGGATTTCATGATTACGTTTAGCCGGTCTTCATCTTTCAGAGACTGGATCACAGGTATAAGCTTCATTCCGTTTTCACCGAATTTTATGGAAAGTATCATCTTCATAGCTTCCAGTTTGCTTTCCTTTTTTCCCTTTTTAATACCGATTCTTTCCACACTGCTGATATAGCGTCTGCTTTTCTTTTCCGGTAATCTTGTGACGCTGCTGTCAGGAACAATTACAGACACCTTTATGTCATTCGCTATCAGCACATTATCATCCCATACTATCACACCGCCTGAGACATACCCTGAAATTTCCATATCTCACTTCATTCACTTATTTTTCATCCAGACTTCCGGAATTCTTGTCTGTTCTCTCAGGAGTCCGTCTTAATTCAGCAATGCTTCTATTTCCGACAGATTATCGGTTTTTATAACGGATTTCATGATTATGTTTAGCCGATCTTCATCTTCCAGCGACTGGATCACAGGCATAAGTTTCATTCCGTTTTCACCGAATTTCACGGAAAGTCCCATCTCTATATATTCCAGTCTGCCTTCCTTTTTTCCTTTCTTAATACCGATTCTTTCCACGCTGCTGACATATCGCATTTTCTTTTCCTCCTCATACCGGGTTATTTCCTGCCGAAAATCTTCTTCCAGTTCCTCAGGCAGTCGCATAATCCAGTCAATAAAATGAAAAAGGTTGATAACATCCTGCTTCTTATAGCCCCGCTCATAAAGCTTTCTGATCAGGTAAAGTTTCCACCGCTTGCGCTCATTCTTGTCTCCCGCCGGATTGAGCCTTTGGCGGCCCGGATTTGTCAATCCGAGCCGAGCGAGGGCGGAACATGCCGGAAGCGAGACTGAAAATTGACAAATCGTGGTTCAGCCATCCCCGGTTATTCGTGTTATTCGTGGTTCAGCTGTCTTATGTTTTTCAACACAGTCAGCACCTGATACAGATCATTTCCGGGATTAAGCAGATCAAAAACTTTTGACATGCCGTAAGTCGGAGAATCGCCCGGCACAAGTTTCAGAAACAGATGGCTGCCGCCGTTGGTTATCAGACCGAAGCACGGCTTGCCGGAGGCAGGGTCGGCAAGCATGTATGACAGTATCTGTGCGAGTCCCACCTTGACTGAAAGTTCGGCACGTTTTGATTCGATGACGAGCACCCACAAGTTCTGTTCCAGTACCAGAATGTCAATTCTGCCTTCGATTGTGACACTTTCATCCGGATTTGTCACGCTCACAGATGCCTCGGTTCTGATACGAAACGGCGGCAGCAGAAGATTTGCCATAAGAAGAAGCGGAGACAGAACAGTAAGTTTGACAGCATTTTCCGGCATGGAGGGATATCTGATCAGATTCATATAAGCTGATTTTGCCAGATCAAGAAACTTTCTGTCTTCCGGATTTGTCTCCGGCAAATCTGCCTGCCATTCCGGGAAGAACTGCCTGTCTTCATTTAAGCGGAGATCAAATTTTTTTTCAAGATCATACAAGGTGACATCTTTGGCAGATACGATATCAGTCATAAGATATATCCTCCTTCTGTGCTCGACAGTGAAAAGTTGAAAATTAATCTGTAAGCCGTTGAAATTACTGAGTGGCATATACTGTTGTAAAAATATCGGTGTCAGCAGTTTCAGCATGTTACGAGAATTTATGACTGTCGAGTTGTCCTCCTCTGTAAATCCAAATATGTTCGATGATTTCGTTCATGATTTCGTTCGTGCGTTTATAAGGTGGGTTGCGGTTTCGTTTTTTACTGCGTA
>JAOZLU010000073.1 GCA_029934695.1 Desulfobacterales bacterium
GGATATATCCTTTGAAATAGTCAATTTTATTGACAACGAATGTGCCGTCCATATTGTAGTAATGGAGATATTCAACTTTGCCGAATTTCCCGAAATCTGATTTTTTAAGTAATTGTTTTACCTTGTCAATACGGGGGAACCAGACATGCCCGGGGTTTTGGGGTGTTCCGCCGCCATCGGGATCAAAAACAATATTTCCTGAAGCATCTTTAATACATCTGTTGATAAGTATGTCACATCCGTAATCCGGCACGGAGAGTCTGAAGGTTGTGCCGGGTTTCAGGACGCGATGGATTTCGTTTATGACGGGTAAGAGTTTATTGTATTCAATATGCTCAAATACGTCTTCTGCCTGGTAGCTGTCAACAGAGTTGTCTAACAGGGGCAGGGGATTTGTAACATCGTGTTTTATATGTCTGTGGTCGTTTTGTGTCAGGGAGAGGCCGATGATGTCTCCGTATTTTTCTATGTGAAAAATGTCGCCTGCGTAAAGTCTGATGATTGGCAGGTTTTGTATGTATTCCCAATTCAGGCAAAGCTTTTTTTCCTTATCTTCGACAGCAGGAGGGGCTTCTGATACATCTGAAATCATCGGGTTCTCAGAGCAGTCCTTCTCTCTTGTCTGTCCACCATGGTCAGTGGTCTGGCCTGTTTTTTTCAATTCGCTTCGCAGCTTGCGCCCAAGCTTTTGTAAGCATATTGCTCGTGCCTGCTGTATTTGTTCATCGAATTCAGGAAAAATAAAGGCGGCTTGTTCCAAACGAGTAAGTGTTGTAGAAATATAAAATTGTTCCGTTATATTACCTTTTACAGAACAGGAGGTCTCCCACCCCTGCCGGAATTCGCCTTTATTAATCAGTTGAATAGCTCGTTGTATTTCGTGTTGAATGAATTTTCCATACCATGTGTTTCTGAAGAACTTCAACACCTCATGTATAAGAAGAGCCTTATCGTTTTCATCTAAGTGAGAAAATTTCACCATATTCAATGTTACGATCGCTGTTTCACATAAGGGCAATGTTATTCCTTCACTTCTGCATAAAGGAGCAAGAGTTTCATATCTCCCATATATATTTTCATAAACATTTCCACGACTTATTATTCTGCGAATAAACAAAGGTTCAGGGATTTGTATAAATTTTCCGAATAACGAGAGATAGCATAATTGAGCAATATCACATCCTATACCTCTGTATAATGAGCGGGATGTTGCCAATGTCTGATGAAAAGCATCGGTTCGTATCAAACCTGAAAAAATATTGCCACTATTAAAAGTCCAAAGTACACTTGAAAATCGCTCCACAGGTGTTTCATGATCAGCCTTTATAAAATCGTTTAAAGGGGGTAGAACTTTTCCATTTTCATCAATCGCTTTGGAACGAGGATAGCATATCACAACCGATTCGTCTTTTTCCAATATTGAAAGACAGGTCGACACTAGGTTTTTTTCACGCGAATCATTAGAGGAAGCGTATGTAAAATATTTTCCGGAAGCGACGAGCATCATTCGTCTGAAATTCATCTCAATTCCTAAGTTAGTGGAGTAACGAAAATATTTAATCCGCTTATCCATCTTCAGGTAATGCTGACAAATATCGTAAGTGCCGTCATCGGAAGCATTATCTGATATAATAAGTTCAAAATTTTCAAAATCTTGGTTTAAAACTGATTCAATAGCTTCAGTTATTTTTTTTTCTCCGTTATAGACAGGCATACCAACTGAAACTAAAGGTGCTGTGCGATGTTCATTATATTTTTTTATCATTCTCAGTTCTCGTTTATTTTTTTGCTGTCGTCAATCAAGTATGTCTTCCGCCACATTACCGTATTTTTTTCAGAAAATCCAGATTGTATCAATTTTTTTGTTCTTTGCAAACTCGCTAATCTGTCCCACCATCAACCTTTATTAATGATCCGTTTATCATCGGACTATTAACATCAAGTAATTTCACAATGTATTCAGCAACCTCACTGCTTTTCACAAAGCGTCTGTATGGTGCAGCATCAAGAGCTTTCTGGTATCTGTCGGGATTACTTATCTTCATACTATCAAATGCACTTCCCTCATGATCCAGTATGCCCGGCAGAATTCCGAAAATGCATACGCCATCGCGGGCAAAGTTCGGAGCAGCATTTTTGATGTAAGCATTAAGCGCACTTTTGCTTATCGTATAACCCGGAGGCGCGTCATAATGCAAAGAGGCTGTTGAACCAATGTGAACGATTGTGCCTGACAATTTTTTTAAATCTTCAAAAAAAATATTATTGATCTCAATCCCGACTTCCAGATTCAGACGCATCGCTTCTCGTAATACTTTGATGTCAATATTACGTTTATCTCCGGCAACCGCACCGCCAAGATTGTTGATGATTATGGAAGGAGACACATTCATCTTCTTTAATTCGTCATAGAAAAATTTCGATGCATCTTCCTCTAAAAAATCAATTACAACCGGAAGGGCTTCTCTGCCTGTGATGGATTTGATTTTTTTTGCACTTTCAGATAAAGACAATTCGTTTCTGCCTGTTATTACCGGTATATCGCCTTTTTTAGCAAGAGCCACGGCTATTTCAAAACCTAGTCCCCGACTAGATGCAGTTACAATAGCATATCGCATAGATTTTCCTTAGCTCACTTTAACAAACTCGTTGGGATCAGTTCCTTTATTGAGATACACATTATAATATCGGTGCAAGTGGTATCTTTTGCATTTGCGACAGATATCTCGTTTTGACAGCAGATCGTTAATTTCGGAAAAAGAGTATTTCAAAAAATTATCACAGAGTGTATTCAATTTTTCATCATACAGATGAGAACAAATTCTTACGCTTAAATCGCTGTGAATGACTACGGTATTTTCGCATAGGCAATATTGCGAATCATCACCCTGGGCCATCTCTATTGCGTCGCTAATATCTATCATCAACTTATTTCTGGCTACTTTCGTAGTCACCGGCAATGGCTTTTTTTCGACAAAATCAAAAAGGAGTTCCAAAGGATCCAAGAACGCATAATTCGTCCGCAAAAGAAAACCAAGTTGCCCACACAAGGCTTTCATTTTTGCGACATCCTTTCGATTATGCTTATAGATATGGTAGTTGACCTCTACAAACATTTCCGGGGAATATTTTTCCCGTAATTGAGACAGAACTTGTAAATTCTTTTTCACTAAAGACCAATCCCCACCCCGATGAACAATGGGATAAGATTCACCATATCCAGATAATGAAATCCTAAACCATTTTGGTCTGGCTTTGACAATATTTGTCAAGTCGCTATTTAAGCTTAAATTACTTGATATGGCAGCCGCAAGGCCGCGCTCACTGGTAACAGCAATTATATCTGCAAGCTCAGGGTTCAGAAGTGGTTCACCCCATGAATAAAGTTGAATATCGCCCAGGAAAGGAACTTCTTCAACAAGTTTGTCAAGAACCTTTGTATATGTTTTCAAGTCCATCATCTGACCCCTTAATTTTTCCGGATAATTTCCCTGAGGGCAAGTCAGACAATGCAAATTGCAGATTCCTGCAACATCAATCTCAAAGTGATACGGCTTCAACAGAGTATATCTGATAAAATCCGAATTTTCCTTTAAGCCGTTCTTAACACAGTGATCGGCAACTTCATTTTCAAATAAGCCTGTCGCGATGATTATGAAAATTTCTTTTGTATCATTCTGTAATACCTCATCTGGTGAAACCATTTCAAAACCGCAAAAAATATTACCCGGATTATAAGTATCAATAATTCCTGCCACGGGGATATGATTGCGTTTTAGCGCGTGTAAGACGGCTATGCCGAAATGACCGCCGCCCCATATATACAAGGCCCTTTGTCCGACTATTTTTTTGAATTCTGATATATCCATTTTCTTTATTATTTATTACAGACAGGCAAGTTCATCAAACTTCTTGCGATACTCGCACAATTCTTCCATGCTCATGTTATAGGGTTTGATATAAAATTCTCCGCCGCCTGTGTCCAGCCCCATTTCGCCACTCCACAAGTTGGAAATATCCACATCTCCAACTAAAAGATTGTCCCTTATCACTTGCGTGAATATCTTAGTCCCCGGAAAGGGTATCAGGGTGAACACATTAATCATATCAAGCTGCAAGGCATTAATCATCCTGAGAGTGTCATCAAGGGTTTCGCGTGTATCTTCGGGAAAGCCCATAATAAACATGCCGCGAGTGAGCAGCCCGTATTGTTTATACAGTCCGGCAACTTCAAATATCTTTTCCCTGGGAAGCCTCTTACCGATAATATCGTTACGCATGTAATCATTTCCATGCTCTATCGGCAGGATGACATAGACACACCCCGCATCAACCATTGCGGATACCACCTCTTCATCAAGTGATGCCAGGTTATATCCGTTAAAAGATTCAAACTGAATATCAAGACCGCGTCTGACGATTTCATTACAAATCTCAAGAATGTGGGATTTGTTCAAAGTCAGATTATCATCTGAAAATCCGAAATAATTATGACCAAATTCCTTGCAATGATACTCAATCTCATCAACAACCCTGGCTGGTGAACGACGTCTGAAACCACGCCCCATGGTTTTGTGCGCGGAGCAGAAGTTGCAGTCATAAGGACAACTGCGTGTGGTCATAATCGGAATCGAAATTCGTATATCATGCCCTTTGGGATTGCGCCAATTGTTGTGATCACGATAGTATTTACCATAATCAATCATATCCCATGCCGGCATGGGAAGCGTATCAAGGTCTTTGATATAGTTTCTGCGTGGATTGACAACCGCTTCTCCTCCTGCATTCCTATAACATAGAGACTGGATATTTCTTAACAAGGTTCTGTCATTCTTTCTCAATGATTCTGAAAGTCCCACAATCTGCTCTTCACCTTCGCCAATGACCACATAGTCAAACTCCGGACAATTTGTAATTATCTCAGAAGCAAACAGAGTAGGATGGACTCCGCCGATACAAATAACGACCTCCGGAAATCTTTTTTTTATCTCGGCAGCAGCTTTACGCATGAATGGAAAATGAGAGGTTGTCAAGCATGACAAGCCAACAAGCAGTTTATCATCAATACGCTCGCATGAACCTATAATCTCATTGATATAAGACTCCTCATCGTTTTTTCCCTGTGATATCTCTGTCAGGTTGAGGTCAAGAATCTCAGGAGTAATCCCTGACTCTCGAAGCACTGCCGCCAGACATAACAGGTTCAGCGGCGGAGCAATATCTGTTCGAGATAATTTTTCAAAACGATAGGAAGAAATCAATAATATCTTCATAAGTGATCACCGGTATTCTGTTCCGAAAATTATATACTGTTATTTAATACGTTTCAGATAACCGCCAGGTGCGGCTGTTATCATCAGCTTGCTTTCAATTTCTTCATCAATGACAAAGTTCTTGTTAGTCTGAAGAAATTCATTAACAGCGGTCCTGGGATTATTCCCTTTGCCCCATGAACGATCTGGGTATGAACCCTCTGGCATATCTTCAATTACAGTGTCAAAAACCACGCAATAACAATCCATGCTGACCAGCGGCGCGTACATCCCCAATTCTGCTGCCACATGTTTACGGGTATGATTGGAATCAAGGGAAACCATTACTCTGGACCTGCCTTCGGCAAACGGTTTGACAGCATCCAAAGTCTTCTTTTCAACAGAAGAGCTCTCAATCAGTCTGATCCGGTGGCTGAGGGGGTGTTCCACAATTCGCTTTCGGTTATGAGTCCGAATATCAATATCAATGCCGACTACAATCCCGTTGTTTCCAAGCAATTCCAACATGGATGCATAAAAAATCAAAGAACCGCCGCGAGCGATACCGGTTTCAATGATCATATCCGGCCGGGTTTCCCAAATAATCTCCTGTAGGGCAGCCATATCCTGAGGATACTGAATTATCGGAAGTCCCATCCAACTGAAATTATAGGAATATTGCTCCTCCAACGTGGATATTAGAAACTTTTTCCCCAGTTCTTTGAATTTGTTGTTCTGGTGGTAGTCTTTAATTCGCTTCTTACGTTCCTGTAAGAATAGTTTATGATCGTCCATGTGTTCTGTTCCTAAAAAACCTTTTTTCCTAAAATCGCATGGCCAAAGTAGTCCATCCCTATTTTAGCGCACACTTTGCAAAAGTCTGCTTTTAATCTTTTATCCTTAATTTCCTCTAAAGTCATATCAGCAATTTTTCCAAATGAGTAAAGCGGCATTCCTCGTTCAACACCGCAACAAGGCAGAAGTTCACAATGTTCATTAATGACAAGATTATCAAATTGAGGACAACGGTAATTTTCCGGGCGTTTAATATCTTTGTAGAAATAAGTTATCAATTCACTGCCGCATTTTTTTAAAGCTTCTCGGCTCATCGTATCATCAAAATAACTTCTCATCAGGTTATATCCATTCAGAGTTGCATGAACGAATGATACCCCTATTCTGAGATCACTGGCAAACTTGGCGGCTGATTGACATTCAAGTATGTTAAATTGATATACATGATATGCAATTGTAAAACTTCCTCTATACCCCAATTTTCTCCAAAGATGAACCATTTGAGTAATATTTTGTTTGACTTCTTCAAAATCAAAACCATGAATTCTGTTGTACGAATCCTGGCTAAACCCTGACATTGAGAAAGTCACATTATTCAAATGAGTCAGAACATCAGGGGAGAGTTCCTTTAACACTGAACAATTTGTACTAAAACCATAACGAACTCCTTTTTTAGTCAATATTGACAAAAGTTTTTCAAAATGGGGATGCAACAGAGGCTCCCCCCAGTTATAAAGCTGAACAACAGACTCTGATGGGCTGATTATTGAATTTTCTATCAGATGAGTAATTGTAAATTTGAACTCATCCACATCAACAAATTTCCGAGCTTTAATGTCTTCGATATTTCTTCCAATAATACAATTTATCCCAGTAACACAGTAAGGACATTTCCCGTTACAAATACCCGATATTTCAAAATATACATTTTTATACGCATTAAAATTCCACTCCCTCTGAAATTGAATTGTCAGAGGCTGTTTCAGTTCCTGTGCCTTTGCTATATTTTTTGATAACTGATCGGCTTGGTCATAAAAGCCCAGTGACTGATAAATGCGAATAAGTTCCGCTAATGAATCCGGTGTTACATGGAGCCGCATGGAACGCTCAATAGCTGACAGCGCCTCTTTCGGCTGATTTGTCAGCCGCAGGGCAATGGCACGGATATGCCAGGCAACATAATGATCTCCGAACCGTTCTGTCAGGAGGGAAGATATCCGTTCGGCATTATTGAGATCATTTTTGTTAAGCATCTCATTAAAAAATTTGACCAGATCAGGTAATGTGGCTGTTGAAAAATTTTGATGATTCTCCATGGTTTCTCTCTCTAATGCTACTTGTCAAATTTAGACTCCAATGTGCTAATCGCTTTCGGACTGAGAAATATGGTATTTGCGAACCACAATCTACCCGTCCGCGTATAGAGAAATGGCGAAAATTCATAAAGCTCATATCCAAATTGCCTACAGTATGCCAAAAGTTCTTCAAATTTCACTTGACCTGTATAGGATTCTGCAAAAATCATCTCAAGATAGAGAAGGGTGATTTTCTGCTTACGCAAGAGTCCCCCCCCCCTTAAGGACTTCAAGCTCTGCTCCCTGAACATCCTGTTTTAGAATGTCTATATGATTGATTTTTTGGCTGATGCAAAACTGGTCCAGAGTAGTACATTCCACATCAATCTTACGAAAATCATATTTATTTTTAACACTAAGTTTCATCAATTTCGGATCCGGAGGAAGCAGAGAACTGGCTTCAGGAGTATTTGTTACATGAAACTGGAAAATACCTGGTTTGCTATTAAGGCCCTGAGAATGCAGCGTTATTCCCGGAGTATCTCCCCAACTCTGCACGAGTTTCTCAAACGCTGCCGGATTGGGTTCAAAAGAATGGATACGACAGTCAGGAAAATGATGGCGATACTTCTCCACACTCTGTCCGATATTTGCGCCCACATCAAGTATCAAAGGGGCTGCAATATTAAGGGAATCAATAATTCCGCACTGCTTCTCAAACGCTTCGTTTTCATTGTTTTCAAGGTATGTTGTCATACTTACATCCTATATCAGTCTTATGGTTTGCCCTGTAAAACCCTGCTCTCTGAGTTGAGCATCCATGGAGCGAGAAGATGGCCCGGCTCCTATCACGACAGCGGCATCTTCTGAGATATCCCTGAGCATATCAGGAGAAATGATCTTTCTGCCAAGCAAAGTTTTCTTTTGTTTTCGCGGATCAATATCAAAAAATGCCCGAATATTACAATTCCTTAAAGGAGTCATAGCGAGATGCATGGCAGTGCGATAAGATATTCCCCATACGCACACTTCCCTCTGACTTTCCTGTAGCTCTTCCAGTTCTCTGCTGCTCAGATTATCACACTCCTCAAACCATGAAAGCATATTTTCAGCCAATTCAAAGTCCGGAGAGAAATGAACCGATACAGGCTTAACAGTTTTTTGAAATAAGCAGGACATAATTGGAACCGGATAATCCTCTGCAATATCAAGCAGCAGGTGTTTTGAATCAATCAGTTTCAACCCGTAAGTTCCAAACAGGAATTCAATATGGGGAAGATCAAAATGATTGATATGCTCCAGGATCAAATAGTGTAGCGGCGCATAACCCTCGAAGCTGTTGTAAAGTTTTGCGTCAGGAACCTCTGCAAGAACATATCCGCCCGGCGCAAGATGTTCAGAAGCTGCTTTGACAGCGGTATGCAGATCATAAAAGTGTTCAAAAATATACCTATAAATCAGAAAATCCGCACTTTCTTTTTCAATAGGCATATCAAAGGCTGATCCATAGCATGCTTCATAGCCTTCTCCATTCAGTTCATCTACATAGTCCTGACAAAGTTCGATTCCGGCAATGTTCTCAAACCCAGATGACTTCAAATATCTCATCAGCCACCCTTGCCCACAGCCGACATCGACGATCCTTGAAGAATCCGACAAACCGTATTCTCTAATTAAACCATCAGTATATTTATTTATATTCAGATAGTCTTTAATTGCATAATCAGCCTTGGCCTGAATCAAATAATGATCCTTGTAGAAATCATTAAAATCGGTTTCAGTGGATTCTGTGTCATAGAAGACAAAACCACAGTGGCTGCATGAGCTCAAATAATTAACAGGTGAAAGCGGGTTGTCATCAAACAGAGCATATTCAAGTCTGAGCAATCTGCGACTCTTTTCATGAGAACAGAGCGGACATACCCGAATGTTTTTTGTATCGTCTATTTTATCAAGTTTCTTATAATTCACAATTTCCTCTTTTCTCAAAATATCTGTATGCTACCCAAGAAGCCGATTTTTCTCAAATGCTCCCTCATCTCATCCAGATATGGCGAGTTAGGTATCATCAGGACATCCTTCGTCCCCAATAATGACAAGTCATTGGATGAACGAATCGTGTTTCCCTGAATCTTTCTGCCTACTTTGGCATCCGAACCGTCAAATAGAAAAATAAGCCTTTCAAACAACTCCGGATAAGTTCCAAGAACCAACTGGGCATACTGCGATATCCCCCAAATACTGATTCTGTCTGCTTTTTCAAGCAGGGGTGAAATAACTGATTCCGCAGGACGAATGGGAGGCAGAATCACTCTGTTTAAATATTTCAAATGACTCAAATCTGCTTTTTCACGGACTCTGGAACCGATAAGAAAAAGACACTCATCAGAATCTTTTACATCTGCGGCAAAAGGGACACGCCCTGTTTTTCGACAAAAAATCTGATTATCAGCAGCCAGCCTCTTCAAGCTTTGCTCGGTAAAATGGTTGAGATGCTCAAAATAGAGTTTTTCCCACACAAATTCTTTTTCCAGATAGGCTTGCGAATTCGGAACCTCCAGAAAAAAAACGGTCGCATCCTTGGAAATACGCTGTAGTTCCCGCAGAATCTCCCCCGGTGAGTAGAGATGCTCAAGTATATGAGAGAGAATAATAATATCTGCCGAGAAATCTTCAACCTGAGAAACTGACTCATATACTGGAATATGCAGAGCAGAACGAACATGCTTCCGACAACGATCTCCTGATTCAATTCCAACCAGATTTTCATACCCTCTCTCCTTTAACCACTGTAGCATTCCCCCTTTACCGCATCCGAAATCAAGAATTGCCGGATTTTCGATGTTGATAAACGGTTCAATTTCCGCAAAAATCCGTGCGTATCTCTCGGCATCTGATTTGGAATAGCCACCGGAACCACCGGTCCGTGCCTCAGAATAATAATCATTTGAGGCATAATATTTTTGAAAATCATCTGGCTTTGCAAGCGTATCATTAAAATAAATCCCGCACTCCGAACACTTTACCATGGTCATTTTACCAAGGATGTCCAGATCATCAAAAAGTGCGTAATTCAAATCAACACAAAAACAAGCCATTCGGGCAGTACATAAAGGACAAGGTCTGTTTGTCGGATTAAGAGATTCCATAGTCATATTTGTATTTTTAATTGGCATTCCCTATCAGTTAGTGGCATTATTTGTGTTAGAAAATATATTGGTTTTATCGTCTTTTTTCACAAGTTCTAAAGAAAATATTCACTCCCTTAACAGGGCCAGCCGGAAAAATTGGGAAAAAGCGTCACAAATACCGTTCAAAACCGGATCATCAGGTAGCAGACTGCGATAATGAAATGGCGAACCACGGGTTTCAGCAAAACATGCAGCAGGCAGTACGTCCCCTATGGCACTCTTTTCTTCCCCTTCTGCCAAATAGTTAAGAGATGAGAGAATTGCCCTTGTTTCAGGCGAATCCGCACCATACGAGTTGAGAAGAAGTGATACAGGAGAACATAACGGCAAACGTCCCACGGCTTCGACTTTCATACAATGTCCCCTTTTGGGCAACTTAATCACCTTTTCGTAAAGCCTATGCCACTCAGACACTGTTCTTTCTATTCCAAACTCCCTTTGCACATAAGCGTGACCGTTACAAGCCATTGCAGTTCGAGCCTCCGGATTATCTCTGAGAAAATATAAAGCCTGAATAAACTCATCTTTTCCGGAAACAATCATTCCTGTTTTATTATTTTGAATCAGATGTTTTTCGCATCCGTTATTCATAACAATCGGTACGGCTCCGAAAGCCATCGCTTCAATGAGAACCTGCTCACCTGTCCCATAATGCTGATTATTAAGCGGATAAGCAAAAACATGCAGATTCGTCAGAATTTCGGATACATTTTCTACCTGCCCCCGAATGTCAAATCTACTCGAAAGTCCCCGCTGATCAATCTCCTGTTCAAGTTGCTTATGAGATGGTCCGCCGCAAACAATATACGGCGCATCGCAGATATTCGCATCTGCCCAAAGAGAAATAAAATCAGGATGCATCTTGCTATAATCAACCGTTCCCACATATCCGACACGAAAACCATCCGGCTTAACAATTTTCATCGGTGCTTCCGGCGGAATACCTGCCGAACTCTGGATGACCTCAAGTTTCTGACATAAAAACCCCTCGCTCTGCCTCTTAATCAGATCCGATTCCCGGCTGAATGGCGTTGCAAACACAAATTTGTCAGGAAAATCCAGAATTCCCTGAAAGAAAGATTGGGGAACATGCATTCCGTTCACATGGGACCAAAGTACAGTACGCATATCAGGCAGTCCCGGCTTGGAAAGAAGTGCGTGAAGTTGGGGATGATTCCACCAATGGATATGAACAATATCCGCATCTGCAAGAACTTGAAATACCCCAGCCTGCTTGTTCCACCCATTTTCCATCCATTCAATATTCAGCTTTTTGCACCACTCTTTTGACCGCTCATTAATTTTTTCGAGTGCAATAATTCGGTGGCAATACGCTCCCTCCTGGCTGCTCCTGCCCAGCAGAGCGTTTAAAACCGTGCTTACTCCGCCACCCGTGTGAGGCAGAAGATGTGTGACATTTGTTTTACTTTCAGTCTTCATCATTATTAAGAAGTCAGGGAGAAATCAGGTTTTCAATGTTGAGATCACGAGTTGAGTAAACACCACAGTAACGGTGCATTCCATGCCTTATACATCTCTTGCAAAGAGAGCAGGTCAGACGTCGTTTCATAATTTCATCAATCGCGATATCCAAATAATTATCAGCAGCAGTATTGCCCTCCGGATAGTAGTACATCATGCAATTGCTGACAGACAAGTCCCAGTTTATGTGAATGCTTCTGAAAACATCGCAGGGAAGGGATGCTTCTCTGAAAGCCATGTCCAACCCTTCATCAAGATCAAAAAGCATCATTTCTGAAGCCTTAACCGCTGTTGGCGGCAAAGGAATTCCCTCTTTGTAGGCCAGAACATCATCCAAAGAAATAAGATAGGCATAAACCGGATGAAATTCCACAGCGTAATCCGCGCATAGGTTCTGAAATTTGTGAAGGCTCTCGCCCGTGCTATGCTTATAGAGATGATAGTAAAGCTCTATCTTCATATCAGGATAAAACTCGTTACGCAGAGAGGATACGATTTGCAGATTTTTGAAAAAGCGATCCCAATCTCCGCGAGTATGAGCTATTTCATAATTCTTGCCCCATCCCGAGGCCGAAACACGAAACCACTCCGGCCGCGCTTCAATAATCTGCCGGTAATCCACATTTGCATTAAGATTACTTGAAATAGCGCATTTTATCCCCTTTTTGTGTGCGTATTGAATCATCTCCGGCAGTTCTCTGTTAAGGGTCGGTTCCCCCCATTGGTAGAGCTGAATATTTCCCACAAAAGGGTCTTCGGATTTTATCTTATCAAGGACCATTTCAAATCTGTTTAGAGACATAAACCCGGGAGATCGTTCTTCAGATAAACGACTGGAACGCGGACAGGACAAACATTTCAAATTGCATGCACCGGAAACATCAATGGAGTAATCCCTCGATTTCAACTGAGAGTAGCTGATATAGTCTTCCCCTTTAACCATGCCACGCGCTTCACATTTTTTGCTGATTTCCCTTTCATAGAAAAATACGGATATAATCACAAAAATATCTTTTAGCGTATCCAGGATTTCAGGGCCATATACAGTTAATCCCATAACCCTTTTGCCTATCATCTCCTGCGAGCGATCTACGAAACCTTTCAGTGCAATGCCATTATCCTGAAGAATCTGACAAATCCCGCGTCCCTGATTTCCGGCGCCCCAGATTAAAATATCCCGTTCCGATGCCTTCTCTCGGATTGATTCAATAGCGATTGTCTCAGACAGATAATTCATAAATATTCATTGATCCTGATGTATGATTTTTTCTTCAAGATAAACACCCGTAAACTGATGAAGGCCACGCTTTTTACATTCTTTGCAAAAGTGACTTTCCGCACGTTTCTTCAGAATTTCATCTAAGGGTGTTTCCAAAAAATCGTCAGCAATATACGGTTTGAAATAAACCCCGCAGAATCGGACTTTTCGGTCCCAGTTTATCGGGAAACATCGCTCCTCAGGACATGGCTTATCCTTTCGCCGCAGTGCTTTTGCCAGCCCTTCATCAAGTCCCATCATGAGCATCGAAACAGCCTTCTCCGCCTCTGAAGAGATCGCTTTTCCATCCATATAATCCCGCACAGTATCCATTGGATAAAGATAGGCAGCGTTCGGTCTGAAAATAAGATCAAGTTCTTCGCAAAGTGCTTTCATATTCTCATAATCTTCACCTAAATTGTGTTTATAGAGATGATAATTGAGAACAATCTGCATTTCAGACTGATATTGGGCTTTCAGTTCTGACAGAGAACAGAGATTTTTAAAAAACCTGTCCCATCGTCCGCCGGTATGTGTAATCTCATAGGTTTTCCCGAACCCGGAAGCTGAGACTTTAAACCAATCCAGCCCCGACTGTATAATCCGGACATAATCTCCGGCTATGTTCAGATTGGAAGAAATTGCAGTGAGAACTTTTGCTTCTCTGGTTCTTTCAATAATCTCCGGCAAATTTTTATTGAGAAGCGGCTCCCCCCATGCATAAAATTGAATATTGCCAAGAAAAGGTATTTCACGCAAGAGCTTATCTAAAACCCTTTGGTAATCTTCGACGCTCATCTGTCCCGGTGTCGGTTGGACTTCCATATTACCTCGAGGGCAGGAGATACATTTAAGATTGCATATCCCGGAGATATCTACGCTCGGGTCCAGATCATTCAATTCCCTGCTCATTATATAATGCTGATCTTTTATCAATCCTGCTTCTATGCAAGTCTCTTCAATCTCCAGATCGTAGTGACCGGATGAAATAAGAACAACTCTGCTTTCAGGGGCTTCCAATTTCAGTATCTCACCGGCCAGGTAAATGGGATATCCCAAAGCTGTCTTTCCCTGAAAAGAGGGACTGGAATCAAGGAAGCCGGTCACTTTTAGTCCATACCGCTCCAAAGCCCGGCACACCCCCTGGCCGACAATCATCGCCCCCCAGACATAAATTTTTTTCCCGGAAATTATCTCCCTAAGTTTTTCCACTGTCTTTTTCATAATATCCTCATTCAGGGAACCATCAGAGATTCTTTCTTTGCAATCAGATTCTCATCCCCATAAACACAATAGGCGCGATGAATTCCTTTGGATTTGCATTTTTTACAGAACGCACTATTTTCACGAGCCCTCCAAAGTTCTTCCAATGAGACAGATAAGAAATCCTTCTCCACCAGATCAAGCCCCGGCTTATACCACTCCATACAGTGTGCGATATGCAGATCCCAGTTAATCCAGAGATGGTCTTCGTAGTAACAGGGACGACACTTCTCCTCTTCTGACTGAGCAATCTTCATGACCTCTTCAACTGTGAGAAACTGAATTTTTCTGGTTTGCTCTGCCTGAGGACTCACAGGATCGCCATCAAAAATCTTCTCTATATTATCCAGCGGAGCCAGTGCGGCATGCCTGTATCGCAGGGTAAAATCGAGATCATCACATAATTCCTGTATCTTAGGGAAATCCCCTCTATTGTGAGAGTAGATATGGAAAAAAACCTCCACAATCATCTCCGGATGATGACGTTCCCTATACTCTTTTAGTTTGTAAAGATTACTGCGAAAGAGTTCCCAGTTTCCGCCAGTATGGGTAACTTCATAGTTTTCACCCCATCCTGAATTGGATACCCGAAACCATGTCGGTTTGGCTTTTATTACCGGTTCAAAGTCTATATTAAAGCTGAGGTTACTGGAAATCGCACTGAGTGTTGAGTATTCATTGGTTATTCGTATGATTTGCGGCAACTCCCGGTTCAGAAGTGGTTCCCCCCAGTTATAAAGTGTCATAATGCCCGTATAAGGATCATCTCGTAGAATTTTTTCAAGCAGCAGGCGATAAGTATCAGCCGACATAAATCCCGGCGGACGATGTTCCGGATAATTCCCCCGCGGACAGGAGATGCACCTCAGATTACAAGCACCGGATATATCCACTTGGTAATTGAATTTCCGCAATTCTCCGTATATGACAAAATCATTCTGTCTTACAAATCCGTTTCCAACACAGATTTCTGATATCTCATCCGCATAGAACCCCGAGGCAATAATGATAAATGCATCCTCAGATGTGTTGACAGAGAAAAAATCGTCCGGCAGAGAGATAGGGTAGCCAAATGCTTTTGTTCCCTGAAGAGCAACACTGCTGTCAATAAAACCGGCCTGTTCAACACCGATTCTTTTAAGAACCAGACTTGCAGCATAGCCGTCGTGGCGAGCGCCCCAAACAAAGACTTCCCGGGTGCTGATCAGCTCTTTAAGTTCAGCGGGGTTAAGATATGTTTCAGAAATCATAATGAGTTACATTTCCTTTCAAGTTCATTTCAGTATCCGCTGCATCTTTTGCGAATTCCCCCAAAAAGCCATCGGCTCATAATCAGGATACGGATAATGTTCCAGATTCAGATGAATACGTTTCTGTCTCTCTTTCAAATGGTCTTCTACCAGTTTTCTTATGGAAACAGGGATGCCGCTACAACAATTGATAATTCCTGTTATCTGATACTGCATTGCGATTTTTACGATGTATTCGGCCACCTTTTCAACAGGCAGATAATCCCTAAGCTGTTCTCCGCCGGACATATCAAACCGACGCTCCCCGTTCTCCAATGCCTTATCCAATTGTGAAAGAATCGCACCGGGATTCTGACCTTCCCCATACATATAAAACAGACGAACCCATTTCAACTGAAAATCCGTCTTTTTCTGAAGCTGCTCAAGAAACTTCCTCAGCGTATCCTTAGCCAGTCCGTAGGGATTATCCGGCTTGGTTTCCATATCCTCATGCAGTGCGCCGCTCTGCATTCCGTACTCAAAACAGGTTCCTGTCACAACCACATCCTTTAATCCCTGTTCAATTATACTTTTAAGGAAGAAATAATCGGCATACAAATTTCTTTCAAAATGAAACAAATCTTTATAATTCGGCAATCCCTCCCAAGCCAAATGAATGAGCAGATCAGGTTCTCCAAAATACTGGAAACAATCTTTCGGAACCGCATTCAAATCACACGGCACATACTGTACTTGGGAAAACCATTTGCAGATTTTTGCATTTTCCGCATTTCTGGAAGTGGCAATCACCTGGATATCCCTATCAGCCTCAAGCAACTGCTGGATGACTTGATTTCCGATAAAGCCGGTTGCGCCGGTTACTAAAACTTTCATAGGTATTTAGCTTTTTGGTCAGTATTTCCCTATACATTTTTCTTAAAATACAAGTTAAAAAAATTGACAACTTCAGGATAATAATTCACTCTTTCCCTGTTAATGTCCTGATAAAATATCTCTGCCACCTTTTCGATACCCACCAACTTGAACAACTTTTTTATGCACAGAACGGATTCAACCAGAGCATTCAGATTGATATTTTCCTTTTCCGATTCTCTGATCCACCAGAAAAGATAGCTGTATTCTTTAATAAATCCCCTGATCCCGTGAGAATGCATAAAATATCACCTCACCTTCCCCTATAAAGCCAGTTGCGCGGGTTACTAAAATTTTCATATATGCAAGTTTTTTATGATGCTTTCAAGCCAGCCAGTTCTCTGTCTGCAATCCTTCTATTCTTGAAAAATGTTTATCATTGTTTGTTACCAAAATACAATTGTTTGCCATAGCTACCGAAGCTATCAGAATATCAAAATCTTCTATAATGCGACCTTTCAGTTTCAGGCCAGCCTTAATTTTACCAAACAGCATGGCAGATTCCTCGCTGTCAGACAGTACTCTCAAATCTTTTTTGAACAGTTCAATTCTATGTAAATTTTCAGCAACTTTTCTTGAATTATAAGCTCCGAAGTACAGTTCTGCCAATATGCTGTTAGAAATAGCCAACGACGACAGCCCTGCTTTTGCCACTCTGTTTTTAATCGCCGCGTTGCCGTTGAGAAGATACACACAGATATTCGTATCAAGCAGATATTTCAAAATATGTTCTCAGTTCTGTTTGTGGATTTTCTCGCCGAATAAATATCTTTCAGTTGTCCTTCGACACTTCTGTCATCTTCCCATGTGCCACATACAGAAAGGAATTCATCTGTTATTCGTTTTTCATTTGATTTGGAAATAATGATTTCCTGCCTTATAAGATGAAAAATTCTGGCTAATTTTGCCTGATCTCTGTCCACAAGTCCTTTCATATCATTCAGGACTTTTCGCTCATACTTTGTCATAGGTTGTTGCATAACAGCCTCCTGCCACTCCGGGACATCCGACCACAGAGCTTTCCCGCCTGAAGGTTTTGATCAGAGACAGCAATTCAATTTGATTTTTGGTCAGTATCTCTATGCGTTCTGAATTCTATGCCTAAAAATGCTTTGACAATCCGGCCTGCTTTAATACAGCATTAGCCGTATGACGGGATTTAATCTTGCTGTCCACAACAAAACGGAGGGCTGTACCATATATCATGATCCCCTTTGCCCTGCCGTTCAAAGATGCAGCCATGTTTACGAAGTAACTTTTTAAGCAAAGATGTGTAGCTATCCATTCGGATATCCCGTTTGCCTGATGATTTCGGTTCGTTCACTGAGAAGATGAAACGGAATCTCTTCCTGTCCGAGTTCACTGAGCAGCCCGTTTGCCTCAAGCAGTTCCGGGATAAGAATCCGCAATTTCCGAACAAGCTGGACAGAGGTTTCAGCCTCTGTTGCAAGACCGGGAACATCATCGCTCACAGCAATCCAGACCTCTGCTTCCGCATCCCACATTGCCTTTATTTTTATCTCTCTGTTTTTTGGCATACCTGTTCCTCCCCATTCAAAATTGAAACGTCAGGTTGCTTCAATTCCCGTGCTTTTGCTATTGGCGAATGGATCGTTCACGTTCAATTCCCGACAATGCTTTTTTTGGCGATTTGTCAGCAGAAGACTTTCATGTTCAGAATACTACCGCTTTTCCGCAATGTTTTTCGGGATATTAATCTGTTGTTTTCTGACTGCGATCAGCTCGGCTATCCGTTTGGCGATTTCAGCCTTCGAGTGCCGCAACAATTTTATTTCGGACCCGGTCAGCATCCGGGGTTCTGAGCAGATAACGTGCCTCAGACTCTGTAAGGCGCTCAGACCCGAATCCGAACCTTCCGAGCCACCAGTCTTCAAGTTCTTTTCCATGTTTTAGCCTCAGTGCTTTCAGGGTTTCTTTTGTCAGCACAAGACGTGCTGAATAATGTTTGCCTGTCAGGACAGTTGCTCCGACAACCCGGCGGCCGCCTTTAATGATATGCGAACGAAGATTTGCGAGGGTTCCAAAAAAGAAATGATCTCTTCTTCCTGAGTTAATCTTTTGTTCCCATCTCTTTTTATAAATCTTATGATTATCTACAGACACAGTACCAATCGCAGCCGTTCCTCCAC
>JAOZLU010000518.1 GCA_029934695.1 Desulfobacterales bacterium
TTTTTTCTGTGAGAGAGCAGCCCGTCGGAACAGCACATGAAAAACGTCGGGGTTCCGGCGAAGGTGACCAGCTTCCGGAACAGCGGTCTGCGGGGCATTCCGGTTTCCGGCGGAAAAAACATTCCGGAACGGCGGGCTGTGAGGCATTCCGGTTTCCGGCGGAAGAAAAAACTTTATGAGACAGCGGGTTATGGGACAGTCCGGTTTCCGATGAAAAAATATCTTTCCGAAACAGGGAGCGGGTGAGAGAATCCGCAATAATGATGACAACACTTGCATTGGCTGCTTTGTTTATCTTATGAAATCAGATATGCCCGATTCAGGAAAACTTTGGGTATTTTTTTGCCTGTACTGAATGCCGAATGAACGATTTAAATTCAAACAGTTCCACTCGATCAGCCATGAATGCCCAATCGTATGACCTCACAAAACCACTTGAAATCCAAGCAATGTCCGATAAGATTTTTTATCGTTTCAGCACATTTATTCATGATGAACTGGGAATAAAAATGCCTGAGGCCAAAAAGACCATACTTCAGGCCCGTCTTCAGAAAAGGCTGCGTAATCTGGAAATAAGCAGTTTCAAAGAATATTATGATTATGTATTCAGTTCCCGGGGATTGAAAGATGAATTGGCAAATATGATTGATGTGGTCACGACCAACAAGACCGATTTCTTTCGGGAACCTGATCATTTTGATTTTCTGGTTCAGAAGATATTGCCCCGGATAATCCGCAGAGGCAGGACGGGTCTGATCAGCACAGAAAGCAACTACAGACGTATTGCATACGATTATGTGAAAAGGGAGGTGAACGAATCAGAAAGGCCGGAGCATTTTGACAGGGTACTGAGAGATGCGAAAGTCAGAATGCCCGGCAAGAAGGCCGGATGGCTGGTTTCAAATCTGGATCGTATTGAGAGCTGTGGCGGGGTGACAGAAGCAAACAGAATTGCGTTTTCCATCAGAGGACGCACTGAAAAGATCAGATTCATGAAGGCATTTGACGGCATCGGTGACAAATATGGCAGAAATATCTGGATGGACATATACGACAAAGACTTTTATGAATCTGTGGCTGTTGATGAGAGAATAAAGAAATTCTCAAAAGAATTGGATGTCTCGTTCAGCAAATATGATGACCACGAAAAATTTTATCTGGAACTGGCAGGAAAGGCAAATCTTCAGGGGTGGGAGCTTGACCGGCTTATGTATCACTTCAGCACTGAGATACTTGAGGCAATAAATGCCTGCTGAAACGGGCAGATAGCTGAAGTAAAGAAACTGATTATAACACTTTCAGGGGAGGCCTGAAATCAGCCCTGCATCGCACCTTTTTAACCACAGAGGACACAAAGGGGCACAAAAGCTTAAACCCGGGGCACAAAGCTTAAACCTGCACGTTCGTCGGATGGCAACATCCCCCGGCTACTCGACCATCATAGGTAGTGAGGAATATGGAATCTCAATTACATCAAGAAATGATCGACATGTTTTATATCGCTGGAAAGGAAACTGGGTACTGGGGCAGATATTTTCTCAGGTCGGTCAAGAATAATGGTGGATTGCAGACAGCTAAAAAAATGTTATCAAAAAGGCTTGAGAAGCCCTCTGAGCAAAAAGGCTTTCAAGCTCTTATTGAAGCAGGTCGTCCAGACTTATCTTTAGAAAGTTTAGTCCTTCAGCCAAGATTTCGAGAACTGTTTACCATTGATGAACTTAATGAAGCCAAACGAAGACTGGCATCTGTTCCAGAATGTGCAAAAAGGGTTGATGTACCAGTTGATCAAAACCATGCAGATGATATTGTTGAGGAACAAGGATATTCGGAGGGTTCAAAAAAACGTATTACAGTGAATGCTTATGAGCGTGACCCAAAAGCAAGGGCAGCCTGCTTAAAACGACACGGTTTTAATTGCAAAGTATGTGGGATGAACTTTAAAGATGTTTATGGAAATATAGGTAAACAATTCATTCATGTTCATCACAGGAAGCCACTTGCTGGAAGACGCTCTGACTATAAAGTTAATCCCACCAAAGATATTGTTCCTGTTTGTCCGAATTGTCATGCAATGTTACACACTTCTGATCCACCTTTGGGTATAGAGGAATTAAAAGAGATAATGGCCAACAAATAAATGCAGGGACGCAAAAAGACGCGCAAAGACGCAAAGAAAAGGTGCGAAGGATAAAAGCGGGTGCGGAAATTTATGGCTGGGTGCTTATGTCTGACTTCCGGACCGGACAGAATTGCCAGCATCTGGGGGAGAAGTTACTTTACACACATAAGAATGTCAAATAATACGTTGTATTGAAAGAAAGATGGATAAAAATGGCTTATAAAATCGGATTTGCAGGAACTGACGGGAGAACATTTCTCGGTGCGCTGGTAACATCCACGGCGACAAGCGAGAAAAACGAAGATGATTTTCAGGGGGTGGTTATCCGGGGAATGCCGGCGATGCCGGTATTTGCAGAAAGAATGCGATGGCCGGTGGAATTTATCCCCACAACAGATAATTCCAAGGACGGGTATGCCGCTGCTATAATAGAGAACCTTAAAAACGGTTCCATTCAATGTGCGCTTCCAATGCCCGAAGACTTGCTGATCCAAGGTCTGGTGGATGAAGCGGAACAGGCAGGCGTCGGGGATTGTGTTATCGGATTTACCAGCGAAAGCGCATATATTGAAGGCGACAAAATTGCATGCAGACGCCTCTGCCGAGACTGCGGCGTTCCGGTCGCTGATGAATGGCATGAGGCAGATGCAGGGAATTATGACGAAGTTTTGAAAATCTGTCTGGCACTATTGGACAGATATGGCGGTGCTGTGCTCAAATATCCATACAGTGCCGGCGGGAAAGGTGCCCGCGTCATTTTAAATGCCTGGGAGATCAGAGAGGTGTATGACACCCTGATCAAAGATTATGGGAAAAGTTACAAAAGCCTTTTCGGGAAAAAAGCAGAATGGCCGCTTCTCATAGAAGCGAGGATGTCCGGAGTTGAGATATCCTTTACCACACTTATTGACAAAAAGGGCAACTTTCAGATTCTGCCCACTGCCATGGATTATCCGGAGCGTTTTCCAGGGCAGGCAGGCAAAGACAATCCGATTACCGGCGGAATGGGGAGTATTTCGCCGCATCCCATGGAAACCCCCGAACTGATTGACAAGGCCGCGGAAGATATTGTGAAGCCTTTCATAAGGGCTTTGAAAGATAAGGAAATGTTGCGCCCCTGTGTGCTGTATCCGGGATGTTTTGTCTCGTTTGACGGCAACATGAAGCCCACAAGGATAAGAGTGTGCGAGATGAATATCCGGCCCGGGGAACCCGAGGCCCAGCCGGTTTTCCGAAGACTGAGAAATTTGGGTGCTTTAATCAAAGCCACAGTTCAGGGAAATCTGGACCAAGTGGAACCGGAGGTCAGGTCTGATCAGATATCCCTCTGCATTGCCCTGGTTACGGGAGCCGGCGGTCCTCAGGGGCAGAAAGGCTATCCCTGGTCCTGCACCAAGGGGGAACTGGTCGAGATGGATATTGACTATCTCAAGAAGAAAAATATCCAGGTGATCCCCTCGGCCATGACGTATTCAGAGGAAGACAAAAAAATCAAATCAGATGGCACACGGGTGGTTTTCCTGAATATCAATGGGACCGTCAAACCCGGGGAAAGCAGGGCAGGAGTGGCTGAACGCCTTCGACAGAGACTGCTGACTGCGGTTGAAAATGGCAAAATAAGGGTCATCCCCCGTGAAAATCCCGAAGGTAACCGCCTGGATTTTCGGAAGGATATTGGCGCACATTTTGAAATAGCTGAAAAATTGTTTTCGTAAGCATCAGCAGGGGTAAAAAGTTTGAGATTAATGAGAACGAGTTCCTGCAATTGTCCTCATAAAGGACTCGGGAAAAAACGCATTGTCCATGAGAATTCTCAGGGGGAGCGCGGAAATGAGCCTCTGGGTGATATTTTCGCAAGGCTGTCAATCCCCCAATAATCTGCGCGCACCGCTCACAAGGTTACGGGTAAGTTTTTCAAGAAGCGGAGATTTAAGGTTCCAGCAATGCCAGTAGAGTTTTATGGTTGCATGACATGAAGGCGACAGTTCGATGAGCCTGCCAGTGCTGATCAGAGAAGCACTTTGCTGTTCCGGCAGTGTGCCGTAAGCAAATCCCGAGGTGATGAATTCGACAAATTTCTCAGAGGACGGAACATAATGCGCGGGTATCGGAGCAGGGGCCTCTCCGAAAATCTGGCGGAACAGCTTGTTGTGCAGATCATCCTTGCGGTTGAACATAACCGCCGGGGCATAGCGGGCCGAATCTATGCTCAGGCCGTCAGGAAACCATCGGGCCACAAATTCAGGCGTTGCCACCAGCCGATAGCCTATACAGCCCAGATAGACAATACGGCAGCCCTGCATGGGATGCCCGTAGGAACTGATACACCCAACCACCTCACCATCTCGCAGGAGCCGATGCGTCTGCTCCTGATCATCTGCTCTCAAATCCAGAAGTACGCTTTCCTGTTCCAAAAACGGGCGAACTGCTTCCAAAAACCAGGTGGCAAGGCTGTCATCGTTGATCCCCACGGCGACAGAGGTGAACGCCTTGTCTGAGGTGCGGGGCAGGATATCCATAAGGTCGCCCTCAAGCCGTTTGACCTGCAAATAATGCCTGAGCATGCCCTGTCCGGCTGAAGTTGCCCGCGGGGGCGAAGTCCGGGCCAGCAAAATCTGTCCGGTCTGCTCTTCCAACAATTTGACCCTCTGGGACACCGCGGACTGGGTCAGATGCAGTGCCCGGGATGCCTTCTCGAATCCGCCTTCCAGAACTACCATTGCCATTGCTTCCAATAATTTGTAATCCAGCATGATGTTTGTTTGATGTTTGATG
>JAOZLU010000519.1 GCA_029934695.1 Desulfobacterales bacterium
AAAAACCGACATCTTTTTATTTTTTACCACGAAACACACGAAACACACGAAAAAAAAACCGACTTCCTTTTATTTTTTACCACGAAACACACGAAAAAAAAACCGACATCTTTTTATTTTTTACCACGAAACACACGAAAAAAAACCGACTTCCTTATTATTTTTTACCACGAAACACACGAAAAAAACCGGTTTTCTTTCATTTTTTTACCATGCCTTTCGTGGTTTGTATATATGACGTGATACAAGTGTTACTGGCATAATAATTCCTTATATTGCTTGGTTTTTCGCTTCATATTTTCGTCTGATCCGATCAAAATCCGGTATGGGATTACCTTGTCAGAATTCTTCCGGTCATGTCCGAAGCATAACATCCGGTTTCAGTTCTTCAAAAGCATCTGCAAAACCGGTCATGCCCAATCCCATTGATTTGGTAATCCCCACAGGCGTGTCAGAAGATAAAAGCATTTCCACTTTTTTATGAATGGGAAAACCATCTTTTTCAATCTGCTTCCATGTGAGACCGAATTCAGGAGAAAGATGCATTCCGGTAACAATGACTTGCAGATCAAGCTCTGTATCTTCCTGAATTTCTTTCATCAGCCAGTACAGCAGGCCATATTCGGCACGGGTGCCTGAAATGACGCATATTTTCCTTTTCAAAAAGTTACCCCATTAGTTTTATTTGCATTGCTATAATTTCTTCAGTTCTCATACGCCCCTTCAGACTTTCATCGCCGGATGAGTTCTGTCGCTGCTTTATGTGCCGGCGTAATCTGATATTCCCTCAGAAACGCTGCCATTACCCTGATTTTCTCTTTCGGTGTTCCAGATTTTATCCCGTCCGGTGATCGTCTCTGCTCATAGAGATCAAACAGCTCGGTTGCCAGATATCCTTTGTAGTTTTTCGGTAAGTTCTCCGATAATATCATGTCCCTCACTCCTTGCAATATTGATAAAGCTGATTATATTTTCCGCCTCTTTCCGAGTCAGATATTTTGCCAGTTCCCTCCCTCTGATCTTTATTCCCGCATTTTTCAGCGTTTTTTGGAGTTTGCCTAAGGTCCGGTTATCAACCCGAAGCCTTCCGTCTCCGAAATATCCCGTATGTGTCTTAATCGGCATCCCGTTTCTTGCCAGTTCACGGATAAAGGCTCCGGCCGAACCGCCTGTGGTATAAATATCATCTACGATAATTATCTCTTTGCCCTCAGTCAGTTTTCTCAGATGGTCAATATCAATCGCTTTATATTCCCTCGGATAAAAGACTCTTTCCAGTGACGGAATATATTTGGATTGCCGTTCATGGAGTGCGTCAAAGCAGGTCTCACCGGCAACAAACTTTCCTCCGAATTCTTTAGCCAGATTTTCCCCGAGAGTGATCGGATGAACATTGTCACCTGATGAACTCGGTATTGAAATAAACAGCGTGTTTTTCAGATTGTCAATTACTGCTCCTAACGCTTCCGTCTTCGTGATATCCCATGCCTTCTGATAAAACCGGTCTGCCGCTGATTTATCCCCATGCTTTTTGCCTGCTGTCCAATCAGAATCATTCTCAATCGCCTGACGATTGTATTTTACTTTCCCAATTATTCCCTGTAATGGCAATTCCGATTCAAATTGATCTTCGTCCTTTATAAAATACAGATATCCTTTGTCCGATTCAATCATTCAATTCACCCATCTGCCACCGAAACGGTTCTGAAAACACGGACATGAACTGTCCGATCTTTCCATTGTGCAAAATTCGATTCAGTTCAACAGCTTTGAAGGATGTGTCAATATTCAGCATAGATTGACATAACTCGCCGAAAGAATCTGATATGGCTCTTTACTTTCTCAAAAATATAGGGTTTTGAATTTTCCTTACATTAATATAATATAGAAATCAACTCATCTTCCTGAAAATCTTTCCCAGCTCTTTTTCCGACAATCTCATCCCATCGCATGGGACTGACTCCGTTTCCTGGTCGCTTTACCGCCAGATTTTCTTCTGTTAAAACCTCCCCTTTCCTGATTGTTTTTGAAGCCACAATACTTTTTCTGGCAACAGACAAATTTTTACTTTCACTCGGACTCGGCTTTTTCCATCCGTTCCCCATGGCCTTTTCAATATTTCGGATGGCTTTCACCATAGCTTTTAATTCATCAGGCTCCAAGCTTGCCCGGTGATCCGGTCCTTCCATATTTCGGTCAAGGGTAAAATGCTTTTCAATCACAGTTGCACCCATTGCCATGGCTGCAATGGGAACTTCAATTCCCAATGTATGATCGGAATAGCCAACCTGTATGCCCGGAAATGCGGCCGCCATGGTCTGCATGGCTCTTAAATTCACATCCTCCATGGGTGTCGGATATTCTGTGTTGCAATGAAGCACTCTGATGTTTTCCAAACATATACCTTCGCTTATTAATATGCCAAGGGCTGTTTCGATTTCCCCCAGATTTGCCATCCCTGAAGACAGAATGACAGGTTTTCCCATTTTTCCGATGTGGCGCAGATAAGGCAAATTTGTAATCTCTCCCGAAGGAATTTTAAACATGGAAAGATTCAGACTGTCCAATAACTCAATACTTTCATGGTCAAAGGGGGTTGATAAAAATAAAATGTCTTTTTTCTGACAGTATGCAATCAGTTCCTTATGTGCGGACAGGTCCAATTCCAGCTTCTTGATCATGTCAAACTGGGATTCATCAGAACCGCTGGTCTGTTTCTGATATTCTGCTTTGGGAGCGGACTTGCTCACGATTTTTTCAGCCTTGAAAGTCTGAAATTTCACAGCGTCGGCTCCCGCCTCAGCGGCAACAGTCACCAGTTTCTTTGCCAAATCCGTGCTTCCGTTATGATTAACCCCAGCTTCGGCAATGATAAACACTCTGTTGTCAGATAGTTTGTTCATTATGCTTTTTCAAAACTGTCAGGCGGAAGCGAGCGCATAATCCGAAGTCCTGCACCGATAACCGAATTTTCTCCGATTTCGATATACTCCCGGATGACGGTGTTGCTTCCGACGAAGGACTGTTTTCCGATTTTCACTCCGCCGTTTACCACAGAAGAAGTTGAGATATGGCAATGGTTTCCGATCACCGCATCATGCTCAATGACCGCCGATGTATTGATAATACAGTTCTTTCCGATAACTGCACCGGCATTGACAACAGCACCGTGCATGACAATCGTTCCCTCTCCGATTTTGGCATGTGAGAAAATGTATGCATAAGGCGAAACAATTATCGGAAAACAGGCTTTTCTTTTGGCTAATCGGTCAAAAAGAGCAACTCTTTTTGCCGGATTTTTAATTTGTCCGATTGTAATCAGAAAATTGGAATATTGCCTTGACAATTCGGGAAGTTGATCATCGCATCCGATAACTTCATATCCTAAAACGTGCTGCCCTTTTTTTTCATATATATGTCAACAATTCCTGCAACCCGATATTTTCCCTGCCTTTCAATGACATCAATGCAGGACTTGCAATGACCGCCGCCGCCGATTAGAATTAATTCCGATTTCATAATTTAAGTCAGCCAGATCAGGGCTACTCGGTATATTGATCAGATGCTTTTTCTCTGATTCCACCAATTTCATAGCTTCAGAGAGAGCGGCTGAGGCGGATGTTTGTGTTTCTTTTCATCATCGTTCCAGTCTGCCCTGTATCACCTTCAGCACTTCATGAATATCAATTCTTTCAGAAGCCGGGACACTGTCTCCCTGATGCTTATGGTGAGGAAAAGTTTCAATATTTCTCCAATGAGGCTTGTTGTCCCACCTTATTATCAGTTCTCCGCCTGTTTTTTGCCAATGATATGAATATTTCTGATAATCCGATGTATGCACCTCTGTTATGTATAAGAGCGTTCCGTCTGTGACTCCTGCTTTCACTTTAAGCAGTCTCACAGATGATTCATCAACAAATTCGAGAATATGAACAGATTCATGGAATCTGATTTTCTCAGAGCGGACACTATATGATACAATTCTTCAGTTCCTTATATTTTCCGACCCATTCTCTGCGCCCGAGATGATATCCTTCCCATACAATCAGATCATCCCACTCAGAAAAAATCTCTTCTTCCGAGTCTTCAACCTTTTTCCTGAAATCAGCGAGATATGTCCTGTGTCTCTGTTCCATTTCCTGACATCTGCTCTGACAGTATTCAGCTTTGCTTAACGCTTTGTCGGTCAGCAGGGCGATGATCTCCTTCGCAGATGCGATCTCAGCCACCACTTTCGGAAGTCTTATTGTAATATCCCTGTGCGTTGCCATCTGAACCATTTGTCTCCTCCTGAATCTCAGTCAGCCAAAATATCATTCAGCAAGTTCACACCTCTTTTGAATCTCATCAGAGACGGCTTGCAACTTACGCTTTCCATTCCTTTTAAACCTTGGACGAATGATTCCTGCAATCCGATATTTTCCCTGCCTTTCAATGATATCAATGCAGGACTTGCAATGGCCTCCGCCGCCAACTAAGATTAATTCCGATTTCATCATTTTCAGTCAGCCAGATCAGCACTGCCCGGGATATTGATCAGGCACTTTTCAAGATGCTCGGCAACCGTCAAATCCATACGCGGACAATTTTTGAACATCTCAGGCCTATGCATCAGTCTCCATGCAGGGCGGGTCATAATGCCTTTGCTGTCTGTCAGTTCAAGCACCTCATTCCTGAGATTAATATTTTCTGTGTCCAATAAAAGAACATTTAGCCAGTAATTGCTGCGGGCAAATTCAGGCTCGGTAAAAAATGAAACCCCTTCGATATCTTTAAAAGCCTGACGATATCTTTCAGCCAACGCCCTTTTTTTCTTCAGGAAATCAGGAAGCTGTTCCAGTTGGGCGCATCCCATAGCGGCATTGATGTTCGGAAGGCGATAATTATAAGC
>JAOZLU010000520.1 GCA_029934695.1 Desulfobacterales bacterium
AATTTCCGGACAAAATTTATATCATCGAATTCAAATGCAACCGGAGCGCCCAGGCAGGCATTGACCAGATTCTGAAAAAAAAGTACGCCGACAAGTACAAGCAACGTGGGAAGAAAATCATTCTCATGGGAATCAATTTTGACTCGAAAGAACGGAATATAAGCGAATGGAAAAAATCTGATTTCAGCCGGGAAACTGAACCCAACTCACAGTGCGCTTCAGCGTACTTGAGATGTCAGCCTGGGGTTTGAACCCCAGGCTTTATGGAAAAAGGCGGATGAAGTTAGGCAAAGATAAGATCATGGAAGATTGGATTGACGAAAGAATAACATATTCAAACAGAAAAGGAGTCGAATAATGAAATGGTCAGAAATACAAAGGCAATATCCCGACCAATTCGTTCTGCTCGGAGATATTGTGGAAGAAAAGATTTCGGAAACAAGATACAGAATCACAGAAGGAAAGGTTCTGAAAGTCAGTGACGATGCAAAGAAGATAAGGGAAGCTTACCAAGATTACAGGAAAAAAGATATGAATGTCATCTATTCACTTCCAAGCACACCTCCGGATTTCATCGTTGAGAATGTGCCGTTCCGGGGAATCCTGAAATGAAATTCAGATTTGACAACGGACTGATTTGGATATCACTCGGACTGAAATATGAAGGTAAGCCCATTGAAATCGCCAATTGTATTCTGGATACAGGTTCAGCCACAACCGCTATAGACATAGACTTTGTTGACTTCAATTATCGGAAACCCGCTTTCATCAGACGATTATGCGGGCTGGGCGGGGGAATACAGGAAGTTGCCTGTCAAAGAATTGACAAGTTGGTAATTGATAAGACAGATATGAGGAATGTTGAAATTGAATTCGGAGATATCGTATCCGGCCTCGGGATCAACGGATTTGTCGGCAACGACATTCTGAGCCGATTTTCTTTCAATGTTGACTTCTCAAAGCAGAAAATTGATATGACACTTCAAAAGTGAGAGGTATGATTACAATGAGAACAACACAATTTTTTTTCATCATTTCTCTTTATGCTGTCATCTGCACAGCACAATCCTTTGCAGGGGAGAACGTATTTACTCCCCAACCGCCGCGCCACCTGCTCACTTTGAATGCGGATGAATATTCGCTTTTTAACGAAGCTGCCGCGGCAGGGCTGGACAAATACGGCGGCGCCATTGAAATTAACCTGAAAATAGCAAAAATAGGGGATGAGAATCGCTGGATAATAACGATTCGCAACACAAAGCTTCTCAGGGTACTCAAGTTCTGGCTCGGAGAGAAATCCATTGACCTGCTCTCGTCAGTCCCGGACATGGGCAAACTCGACAAGAAGCATCAGATGTTCAGTACACTTGAAGCTCTCAGCCGAAGGATTTATCCCTCGGTTTGACTTGCGCTGCTGGCCAGTGATCAGGCAGCCTTTAAAAAATATGATTATTATCAGAATGTCAGGAACAACTTTCCAGACCATAATCTGTAAAAAACAGTTAAAACCGGATCAAAGAACGGAGAATCCGTAACTCCTTTATAAGCAAGGCTTCCCGGATCAGAATTGAAATTTGGGGAAACCTTTAAGAATATATAAACATTTTTTTTTGATATAAATTGCAACAGAATGTTTTTGTTTGAAAAAATTAGGCAGTTTGCCATTTTCCATAAAAAGTTAAAAATTGAAGGTTGAAAGTTGAAAGTGGATTCACAGAAAAATATCAACTTTTTTCAGGGATGTGTTGAAATTTTCATCCTGCTGTGTTATCCGGTCAGAAGTTTACAGAAAAAATTAACAGACATCAGCAAATATAAACCCCTTTTCCGAACAGAAACCTGCCGGATTTTGTCAAACCCTCGGCAGCGGGGAGGTGAGAACCGATATGTCCGATTTCAAAATTGTTTCAAAATCCCGCGATACACAGGCGCGGGCTGGCATCATGCAGACACTGCACGGTACCGTGGAAACGCCGGTGTTTATGCCGGTGGGAACGCTGGGAACGGTAAAATCCCTGTCCCCGGAGGAGCTTTCTGATGCAGGCGCACAGATAATCCTCGGAAATACTTATCATTTGTACCTCAGACCGGGCTGTGAGGTTATCAGCCGGTTTTCAGGGCTTCACAGGTTTATGAACTGGAAAGGGCCGATTCTGACGGACAGCGGCGGATTCCAGGCCTTTTCCCTTGCAAAGCTTTCAAAAATCACAGAAGAAGGATACGGATTTCAGTCCCATATTGACGGGTCAGAACATCTGTTAAGCCCTGAAAAGGCCCTTGAAATACAAGCCTGCCTCAATTCAGATATTATGATGTGTCTGGACCAGTGCATCAAATATCCTGCTGAAAAAGATGAGGTCAGGGACGCGCTTGAGCTGACCACCCGATGGGCAAAGCGATCCAAAAAGCACTGGGAAGAAAATGGCCGAAAGGGCAATGCCCTGTTCGGAATTGTTCAGGGAGGCATATTTGAGGACCTCAGGGAAATTTCAGCAGACGAACTCGCTGAAATCGGTTTCAGCGGCTATGCAGTGGGCGGACTGAGTGTGGGCGAGCCAAAAGATGTCATGCTGGATATCGCGGAGTTCACCCTTCCGAAACTGCCGGATTCAAAGCCGAAATATGTCATGGGGGTGGGTACGCCCCAAGACCTCGTGGAGCTTGTTGCCCGCGGGGCTGATATGTTTGACTGCGTGATGCCCACCCGAAACGCCAGAAACGGCCAGTTGTTCACAAAACACGGCACACTTAACATCTGCAACTCCCGTTTTAAGGACGATACAGACCCTGTGGAAACCGGGTGCGGCTGTTATACCTGCCAGCATTATTCCAGCGCTTATCTGCGTCATCTTTATATGGCAAGGGAACTGCTGGTGTATCGTCTGAACACGATCCATAATATTTATTATTATACAAATCTTATGAAGGATATGCGGGCGGCGATATGCAATAATGAGTTTGAGGCGTTCAGAAAAAAAATTTATGATAATTGGGAGTAATAAAAAATGTGAAACTTGAAACTGATCAGATTTCAAACTTTTCACTTTTCACTTTTTACTTTTCACTGTCGAGTTTATTATACCCGGAGCCAACGCAAATGAAAAACAGCCATCCTCACAAAACTCTCTACTGGAACGATTATGAAACCTTCGGCAAAGACCCGAGACGCGACAGACCCGCACAGTTTGCCGGCATCCGAACAGATGAAGACCTGAACATCATCGGCGATCCGCTCAAAATTTACTGCAAACCGGCAGATGACATGCTGCCGGACCCGGAAGCCTGCCTGATAACAGGAATTACCCCCCAGAAAGCCATGAAACAGGGGGTTCCGGAAGCAGAATTCATCGGCCGCATACACAGCGAATTCTCTCAGTCCGAAACCTGCGGCGTGGGATATAACAGCATCCGCTTTGACGACGAAATTACCCGCTTTGCCCTGTACCGGAATTTCTTTGATCCTTATGAAAGAGAATGGAAGAACGGAAATTCCCGCTGGGATATCATAGACATGGCCCGACTTATGTGTGCATTGCGTCCCGAGGGCATGAACTGGCCCAGGCATCCGGATGGCAAACCAAGTTTCAGACTGGGTGACTTAACCGCTGCAAACGGCATCTCACACACGTCCGCGCATGATGCGCTTTCCGATGTCTATGCCACAATTGATCTGGCCCGGCTCATCAGAAAACACCAGCCGAACCTGTACAAATATGTCTATGAGAACCGGGACAAACATTCCGTGTCCCGGCAACTCAGCATTTTTGCGAAAAAACCGGTGCTGCATGTCTCAAGAATGTATCCGGCAGAAACCGGATGCATTGCAATGGTGGTTCCCATTGCACCGGATCCGAGCAACAGCAACGGTATCATTGTGTATGACCTCTCTGCTGATCCGGAGCCGCTGCTGACTCTGAGTCCGGAAGAAATACGGGAACGGGTGTTTACGCGGGCTGACGATCTCCCGGAGGGAATTGGGCGAATTCCGCTGAAGGCGATACATATCAACAAATGTCCGGTGATTGTGACCCACAGAACGCTGGAACGCGGACATTCCGAACTAGTGAAAATTGATGTCTCAGCCTGTCTGTCGCATCTTGAAGCCATAAAAAAAGCAGGCGACCTGAATGCCAAGATGTGGAAGGTGTTCAATAAAAAAGACCTGAAAACTGAAGCTGAAGCTGAAACCGATCCCGATGACAGTCTGTACAGCGGCGGCTTCTTCAGCAGCGGCGATAAAAAGAAAATGGAGAAGATCCGCTCATGTCCCTCTGAAGCTTTGGGAGGACTCCGCATATTATTCCGTGACCCCCGAGTGCCGGAAATGCTGTTCCGATACCGTGCCAGAAACTATCCTGAGACATTGTCCCCTGAGGAAAAAGCCCGATGGGACATTTGGCGGATGGGCCGCCTTACCTCTTCAGCATCAGATGGCCGCGGCGGTATTGTGCTTGACGAATACTGGGCAAAGATTAATGAACAGCGGGAAAAACCGGATAACACAGAGGAACAATTGGCGTTGCTGGATGCGCTTGAGAGCTATGGGAAAGAGATTTCAGGGAAAAATTCCGATTTGTAGTTGTAGGCTGAACCCTCACTGCTGGCAGATCGGTTAAAAGCAAAAGGATTGCTCAAAAAAACAAAAGGAGAAAACTTATGAAAGAAAAAGTTCAGGAAGTGTTGAACAAAATCAGACCTCAGCTTCAGGCTGACGGTGGCGATGTGGAACTTGTTGAAATAAGCGACGACGGCATTGTCAAGGTGCGGCTGCAAGGTGCCTGCGCTGGATGCCCCATGTCCCAGATGACTCTTAAAAACGGGATAGAGAAACTGATGAAGAAAGAGATTCCGGAAGTGAAATCTGTGGAATCGGTTTGATGTTCGATGTT
>JAOZLU010000521.1:0-2760 GCA_029934695.1 Desulfobacterales bacterium
ATTTTTTTGCAAAAAACCGCTTCGCTCAATTTTTGCACTCCGGACAGTCTTTTTTGCAAAAAACCGCTTCGCTCAATAATTCATTTTTTCTGCCTCATTTCTGATTTTCCAATGCCTCAATAATTTTTCGGGGAATAAGTGGCAGGGGAACGACTTCGTCAACGGCCCCGAGTTTTATTGCTTCCTTGGGCATACCGAAAACAACACAGGTTTTTTCATCCTGAGCTATCGTATAAGCCTTCTTCTGATGCATTGCCAGCAACCCTTTGGCACCGTCTGACCCCATACCGGTGAGCAGCACCCCCACTGCATTGTGCCCCGCATGTTTCGCCACAGACTGGAATAACACATCCGCACTGGGTCGCTGATAATGAACCGGCGGACCGCTCCTTATGCTCACCACATAATTGCTTCCGCTCCGATTAAGCAGCATGTGGCGGTTTCCCGGGGCAATCAGGGCCGTTCCCGGAAGTATGTGATCTCCGTCACACGCTTCACGAACTTCTATCTGGCATATTTCATTGAGTCTCTTCGCAAACGCAGTGGTAAAATTTTCCGGCATGTGCTGTACGATCACGATACCCGGAGAGGTTCGGGGCATGCCCATGAGGACGAGTTCAATGGCTTTGGTTCCGCCTGTTGAGGCACCGATGGCAAGCACTTTGTGAGTTGTCTGAAAATGCAGGTCTTTTACCACGTCAGGAAGCGGTCTTTTTTCCTGATGGACTTTGATTTGGGCGGCCGCGGCCGCCCGGATGGCATTCGCCAGTATTCGGGAAATATTGAGTGTGGAATATGCCGATCCCGGTTTGCAAAGCACTTCCAAAGCACCCAATTCCAATGCTTTTAATGCTGTTTCGCTGTTTTTCGGGGTAAGTGAGCTCAGTACAACCACAGGCATGGGATAGTATTTCATCAGTTTTGCCAGAAATGACAGGCCGTCCATTCTTGGCATCTCCAGATCAAGGGTAATCACGTCCGGCCGGAGTTTTACAATTTTATCCCGGGCCACATAAGGATCAACCGCGCTCCCGACAATTTCGATATCTCTGTATCGGGACAACTCATCGGTCAGAATTTTACGGACAACGGCCGAGTCATCTACGATAAGCACTTTTATCATTTTTTTCTCACTTTTTATACAGGATTGCGGATTACGAGGATTCCGGGTCGCAACTCGCAACTAATCCGCTTGAATGGCAGTCTCGCCGTCAATAAACAAAAGGAGATCGCACTGTCCCTCGTCAATGTCCATTTTCGCCACAGACACGGGCTGAGGTCTGTCGTCTTTTATTATGGATTCGCCCTCGGGAACAATTTCCGGCATATTGACATTGAAGACGCTCTGTTTTCCGGAAATGGCGGGCAGCAAATTGCCGCAGACAACATTTATCAGTTCTTTAAGCGCGTCATGCTGCTGTTCCGTTGTCGTTTCCTCATCCTCATCAATGCCGAGCATGTTTCCTGCCAGTTCCGGGAGCGCTTCCGCGGCAATGGCCATGACAAGGGCACCGCTAAAGGGGCCGGCAAAGGAGACCCTTGTTGCCACAGCAGTTGTATAATCCATCTGATCTCTTTCATCTTCCGGAAAAGAAAAAATAAATGCCAGTTTTTCCAAAACATCTTCCGCCACATTATAAAGTGTCTCTTTAATTTGTTCCTTGGTTCCCATCACTCCCTCCCAGTTTCATAATATCTTTGATCGTGTCCCGAATTTTTTCCGGAGTAAACGGTTTGTGAATAAATGCAGCTCCCTTCTGCTGCAACTGTTCCAAGCGTGTCTTACTCCCTTCGGTGGATATGACAACAATCGGAATATCTCTCATTTCGGTATTCTCTTTCATACGTTCTATCATCTCTTCCCCGTTCATAACCGGCATGTTAATATCTGCAATAACAAGATCTATCCAGTGCTGACTGAGTGTTTCAAGCCCCTCCTGCCCGTTGGCGGCCTGATGGGTTTCCCCAAGGGGAAGGCCACTCATACGCAGGGATTTCAAGATCATAGCTCGCATGACACCACTATCGTCTACTATAAGAACATTAATTGACATCTTAATATAACCTCTTCGTTTCGGGTTTCGGGCTCCGGGTTGAAAAAACGCTGAACACTTAACTCCCAACTCCCAACTCCCAACTCATTTCCACCTCAATAGAATTAAAGCCTGTTTCACGACGACTAATTGCTGATTTTCACCTCGCCCGTTATAAGGTCGAAATGGACGGTACGGTTGGCAACACCTCCGACATCCTCGGATTCCAGAAGAACGCTGTTTTTCCAAAGAATTTTTTTCAGGACAGAGTAGTTCCGTTCTCCTATCTTGAACATTTCATTTTCGCCCACAGGTCGCGCACAGCCTGCTGCCTTGAGTACCAGCCTTGACTTCTGTCCCCCCATATCGCATATTTCTTTGAACAGTTTCGGAACTCCTGTATCGACAAATATACAAGGATTTGTTGCCGCCTTCTGCGGATCGGATCTGGACAGAGGTAACATGGCATGCAGCAGTCCGCCGACTTGTACTACCGGATCATAAGCCATCAGCCCCAGACTGGTACCCAGCGCGTAGGTTACGATGGTATCTCCTTTTTTCCCAACTTTCATATTTCCGACTAAAACGATGTGTCTCATTTATTTTTTATGCTCCAACCAAAAAGTTTATGAATAGTCATTCCCCTCTGATCTGTATTCCTCACAGCTCCCAAAAAGTCAACTGACGACATTATCCATGCTTTCAGAATCGTGAATTCATCATTCAT
>JAOZLU010000521.1:2860-4885 GCA_029934695.1 Desulfobacterales bacterium
ATTCATCATTCATAATTCATAATTCACAATTCTTTCCGATTTGCTGTGTTTCCCTCTCCTCACTTTTTTCCGACCAAACTCACCAGTTTTATCACAAATTCTTTTATACGCCCGACTTGGAGCTTTATTTCCTCAATAGCAGAAGCCGCTTCTCCGGTGCTGCCCACATTCTCCCGGGCGACCCTGTCTATTGAACTCATGGCACTGCTGACTCGGCCGATGCCCTGATCTTGCTGCTGGGAAGAGACTGCAACCTCCCCGAGCAGTTCTTCCACCTTTTTCGCACCTTCTGCCACATAAATAAAAGCGTCATTGGCCTTGGAAACTAAGTCCGTACCGTTCCTGATTTCTTCAACTGAAGCTTTTATCAAAGCTGCTGTATCGTTTGCCGCCTGACTGGAACGCATGGCCAGGCTTCTGACTTCATCGGCAACCACTGCGAAGCCGGCACCTGCCTCACCCGCTCGGGCGGCTTCCACCGCGGCATTCAGTGCCAGCAGATTTGTCTGAAACGCTATTTCTTCAATCGTCTTGATGATTTTTCTCGTTTTCTCGCTCGTTTTTGAAATCCGGCCCATTGAATCAGTCAGTTTCGTCATAGACGCAACAGCGTCCCTGACGATCTGCGATGTTTCAATCATCAGGCTGTCGGCATGAGTGAGATGCTGCGTATTCTGCCGGATCACAGAGGCGGTCTCTTCCAGAAAAGAGGAGGTGTCCTCAACAGCCGAAGCCTGTTCCGAGGCCCCACTGGTCAGCCGCCGGCCCATGGATGAAACGCGATCAGAAGCCTCAAGTACCTCACTTCCCACCGCATCCAGCCCCCTGATAATACCGGATACGGGCTTTACAAGGAAAACATTTACGATCAGCAAAAGCAGCGTTACAAGACATAAGCTCATCAGCAGAACTTTGATCACCAGAAAGAGGATTGAATTTTCAAGGGCTTTTTTCATAAATCGGGTGGTAAGATAAACCTCCACAAATCCGACAGCATTTCCCTCATAAAAGATTTCCTGTTTTCGTGTCTCAAACTCACCGGAAATCTCTCCCTCAGAAGCCACGATCTTCCAATGATCATCTCTCTTGTTGGCAATGAAAATTTTTTTGCCGTCAGATTCTCTGACAACAACCGCATACACCCTTTTATTTTTCATTTCCATTTGGATCAGCTCGCCGGCCAGGTCTCTGTCCAGAAACCATAGCGGCTTTTGCAGACCGTTTGCCAGACGTATTGGAATCGGAGCGGTAATCTCATCAAAATAATTTTGCAGTCGGTTCCTTTCCATAAAATAATTAAATGCATTGAATCCGCTCGCCATAAATATGGAAGCTGAAATCATGATCAAAGAAATTTTCCCCATTTTCCGTGTGACTGACTTTCGCCCCATTGACTTTCCTTTCCCCTTAACCCCTGACCTGATATTATAAAATTTTCTTTGCTCCGCCGCTGCTGATAACGATCTGACCTGTTGAAATGTCGAAGTGGACAGTGCGGCTGATCATACCTCCGACATCCTCGGATTCCAGGAGAATGTTGTTTTTCCACAACAACTTTTTCAGTATGGTGTAATTTCTCTCACCTATTTTGAACATCTCATTATTGCCGAGAGGCTGTCCGCATCCAGCAGCTTTGACAATGAGTCTTGCTTTCTGACCCCCCAGATCATATACTTTTCTGAACAGCTCCGGGACTCCTGTGTCAACAAACATGAAAGGGTTTGCCTCAGCTTTCCTGAGATTGATCTTGGAGAGCGGCAACATGGCATGGAGCAACCCACCGACGTTTTCAATCGGATCATAAACCATTAGTCCGAGACAACTGCCCAGAGCATGGGTCACGAGCATGTCTTTTTTTTTTCCAACCTTCATATCACCAACGACAACGACGCGTCTCATCTGCTACCTCATTTTGATGTTTGATGTTCAATGATTGATGCTGGATACTGATATTTCAAGTTTACGCATTCAACATCAAACATCCAACATCAAACATCCAACATCCAACATCAAACATCAAACATC
>JAOZLU010000522.1 GCA_029934695.1 Desulfobacterales bacterium
TTTGATGTTTGATGTTTGATGTTTGATGTTTGATATTTGATGTTTGATGTTTGATATTTGATGTTTGATGTTCGATGTTCGATGCTGGCGAGTTTCCGAACACGGCTGAGGAAAGTTCTTCCTCTTTTGAAACATCCGCCTTCAGCACAACTATATTCGTGCCGTTTTGCTCTAATTCCTCAATGGTCTTTCTAACTGTGTCATCCGGGTCGCTTCTTCCTAACAGAATCAGATGGCGTGCGCCTTCATTCACCAGCCATTGGGCGAGAAGCAAGCCTAACGATCCAAAAGCGCCGGTAATCAGATATGAGGAATCCGCATCAACAGATATTTTTGTCTCAGCAGGGGGATGTTTTATGTTTTTCAGCCGCGCTTCGTAACGCTTGCCGCCATTTCTGAAGGCAATCTGATCGTGATTTGCTCTGCCCTCTATTTCATCTATAAGCATATCAAAACGGGAATCGCTCAATCTGTCATCCAGATCAACGAGACCTCCCCATAATTCAGGATGCTCAAGCGATATGACTTTTCCCATTCCCCAAAGGGACGACTGTGCCACAGACAAAGACCCGGCGTTTCCGTTCACTGGCTGGGCATTCTGGGTGATCAGCCATATTCTGACGTTCCGGTTGATCTCCGCAATGGCCTGAATTGTATGAATAAGGGTTCTGAAACTGGACGCATGGTGACTTTCCAGTGCATCAGATGTCAGGTTTTCAGAACTCGGCGAATCCAGTCCCCACAAAAACAGGATATGAGACTGCTGTTTCGGATCATCAGACAGAATCTCATCAAAAAGATGACGAAAATCGTCATTTGATGAAGGATTGATGCGGAAGGTGTTTTCCTCCGGCTGTTCGTATTGTTCGCCCCTGAATATCCTGATATAAGGAAGTTCCTGTCTGATGAGATCCGCTTCCAGTTGCTTTCCCACTCCTTTCTGATCCGAAAAAAGAATAAAGGTTTTTGTTTTTGGTGATGGACGGGAGACAGGCGGAGGAGCGGTTTCCTCCCATTCAACTGCATAGAGCCAGTTCTCGCGGGAGATGTCTTTCAGCAGTGCGGATTTGTCTGTCAGTCGGACAATCAGGCCCTCAACCTGGAGCAATGGATTTCCGGCTTCACCGCATACAGTGACATCTCCTTCCACAAAGCCTTTTTCCTCTCTTGTTTTGGAATAACACCAGAGCGTATCTCCGGAAATGGCCTCGTAAACCCGGAGCGATGACAGGCCAAACGGAATCAGAACGCTGTCTTTCTCAATCATCTCATCCAAGTATGCCATGGAGCCGAAAACCATGCTTTGGAGCATCGAATCCAGCAGCCCGGGATGAATCTCATATATGGAATTGTCCAGTGCGTCCTTTTTTATTTTCAACTTAGTTATTGCTTCTCCATCTCCGCACCAGCCTTCTTTGATACATTGAAACCCCTGGCCTAATTCATAACCGGCACGCCTGAATTTCTCATAAAGTTCGGCCCCGTTCAAGCGACTCTCGCATCTCGCCTTAATTTCATTAAGAGGAATTTCAGTTTCCACTTTCCAGTTTCCACTTTCCAGTTTCCACTTTCCAATATTTCCTGTGCAGTGTTCGAGCCATTCACCGTTTTCATCGTTTGAAGAGACAATCTGAAAACGGGATTCCCCGGAATTCACGGGCTCAAAAATCAGTTGCACATTTCTGGATTCGCTGACAGTCAGCGGCTTGATGAAACTCACTTCTTCAAGAACACATCGGACAGATCCAAACGCCGCTTTTGATGCGGACAGAACCATGGAAAGATGTGCTGCCGCAGGCGATATGACTGTATCATAAATAACATGCTCTTTCAGAAATAACGGTTTTTCCTCGGTGAACTGCGATTGAAAAATAATGGTGTTTTCAAACGCGGGCGATGTGATTTTCTGTCCGATAAACGGATGATAAGAGGCATTGTCGGATTCCGAAATCCGATACGCGTCAACGTGATGCTTTGGCAACGGATCCATCCAGAACCTCCGGCGTTGAAACGGGTAATTGGGCAGAACAACTTTTTCCCGGGAATAGGGCTGATCAAATCCTGTCCAGTCTGTCTCGAACCCGCGGACATATAATTCTGAAAGCGAGTTCAATATCTGATGCCACGCATCCCCGCCTTTTTTCAATGAGGGGAGCCATATCGCCTTATTGTCCGGGAAAGATTGTTTTCCCAAGCCTGTCAGCGTTGCTGCGGAGCCGATTTCCAAGAATATCTCATACCCTTCCTGAACCAGCGTTTTCATGGAATCATAAAAGCGCACACCTTCCCGAATATGCCGAGTCCAGTAATCCGGAGAAGTGATATCTTCCGCTTTTACTCTTTTTCCTGTGAGATTGGAAATGATCGGCACATCAGGTTCCGCATAATCCACCTTTGAGGCAATGTTTCTGAATTTTTCGAGTATCGGCTCTGTCAGCGGAGAATGAAACGCGTGGGATACCGTCAGCCGCCTTGATTTCACCCCCTGTTTTTTCAGCGCATCCAGTATCTTTCCCACCACAGTCTCATCACCGGAGATGACCACGCTGGCACGCGCATTCACCGCGGCAACAGATACGTTGTCTCTGTAAGCGTCAATCGCATCTGAAACCCGGTTCTCATCCGCAAATACCGCGGCCATGACACCGCCTCCGGGTAAGGACTGCATCAGACGGCCCCTTGCTGCCACCAGCGTTATGGCATCTTCAAGACGGAATACGCCGGCGATGCAAGCGGCCACATATTCGCCGATACTGTGACCCAGCATGACGGAAGGCCGGATCCCCCAGGAAAGCCAGAGTTCGGCAAGGGCATATTCCAGAGAAAAAATCGCAGGCTGGGTGTATGCGGTCTGATCAAGCAGACTGTCAGTTGCAAATACGTCAGGCAATGGGTGTCTCAGATAAGGGCGCAAGAGTTCGTCACATCTGTCAATCGCATTTCTGAAAACCGGCTGAGTCTCGTAAAGCTGCTTTCCCATGCCCGGATACTGGGACCCCTGACCGGTGAACAGAAAAACCACCTCTCTGGATTGAAGATCGAATATGGAAGGTTGAACATCTCTCAGGTTGTCTCTTATTTCTTCTTTGGATTCGCCTGTGACCGCGACACGATGTGCGAAATGAGTCCTTCCGACATTCGCGGTGTAACATATATCCGCTATATCGGGCGTGTCTTCCCGCGACAAATATGTCGCATATCTCGACGCAAGCTCTTTCAGTGCGTCCTCATTCTTTGCCGACAAGGTCAGGATATGACGCGGGCGGGTGACAGATGACGGATTCTCTTCAATTTTTGAACGCCAGTCTTCAATCAGAATATGGGCATTGGTTCCGCTGAATCCAAAGGAACTGACACCGGCAATTCTCGGCTTGTCGCTTTCAGGCCAGGGAGCTGATTCAGTCGGTATTCTGACAGACAGCTCCTCCCATGAAACATAAGGACTCGGGGTATGAAAATTCAACTGATGCGGAACAGTCTCGTTGTTCAGCGCAAGAATGGCCTTAATCATTCCTGCCGCGCCGGAGGCTGCTTCGAGATGGCCGATACTTGCCTTGACCGAACCCACGATCAGGGAATCGTCTTTATGACGATCTTTTCCATAGACTTCTCCCAGCGCACGGAGTTCAATGGGATCGCCGAGTGCGGTTCCGGTTCCGTGCGATTCCACATACCCCACATCAGCGGGAGAAAGCTTCCCGTTATCAAGCGCCTTGCGGATGACCTCCTGCTGGGCCGTGCCATTGGGTGCGGTAAAGCTGCTGCTTGCTCCGTCGTGATTCAACGCAGAGCCTCGGATAACACCAAGGATATTATCCCTGTCTGATATGGCATCGGACAGCCGCTTGAGCACAAGAATCCCGCAGCCTTCTCCCCGCACATATCCGTTGGCTGCCGCATCAAACGCGCTGCATCGTCCGTCCCGCGACAGTACGCCCAGCTTTGAGAAATAGACAAAGAGTTTCGGGCTGACCATGGCATTGACACCCCCTGCCAAAGCAAAATCGGATTCATGGTTCCGCAAGCTCTGGCACGCGGCATGAATTGCCACCAATGAAGATGAACACGCCGTGTCCACCGGATAGTTCGGCCCCTTCAGATCCAGAAGATACGATAACCGCCCGGCAGCGGCATTATACATGGAACCCGTGGCAGAATACGCGTCCGTGAGGCTCGGATCGTCAGACCATAAATGCGCGCCTTTGTAGTCATCTGTGCTGATGCCGATATAAACGCCAACCTGTTTTCCGCTCAGGCTGTGAACAGGGATGCCGGCATTCTCAATGGCCTCGTGAGAAACTTCCAGCAGCATACGCTGCTGAGGGTCCAGGGACTCGGCCTCTTTGGGAGGAATCCTGAAAAAACCCGCGTCAAAAGTTGTGATATAGGTGTCAGAGACAAAACCGCCCCATCGGGTGTATGCTTTTCCGGGAGCATCCGGGTTCGGATCAAAATATTCGTCAACATCCCACCGTCTGGCAGGAATCTCGGTTATGGCATCTTCACCGGATTCCAACAACTTCCAGAATAATTCAGGCGTATCCGCACCACCCGGGAATCTGCACCCCATTCCGACAACAGCCACAGAAGCTCCGGACGTGCGACAAGGAGTGCCCCTGACCCCTGACCTCTCACCTCTTACTCCCAATAGTGAGTTCAAATACTCGGTTAATTTTCCCATATTGGGATAATCAAAAAGGAGCGTACCCGGAAGGGACAGGCCCAGTTCTGCCTCCAGAAGCCGCTTGAGCCGGACCGCCATCAGGGAAGTCATTCCCATATCAAGAAAACCTGTGTGCTGATCATCCGGAACAGATATGGCCTGATTTGATACCTTATATATAGATGATTTGATGATGCTGGAAACTGGATG
>JAOZLU010000523.1 GCA_029934695.1 Desulfobacterales bacterium
ATCAAACATCAAACATCAAACATCAAACATCAAACATCAAGCATCAAACATCCAGCATCAAACATCAAACTCATTTCAGATTGTACGCAACAACCACACTCTGAGGGCTTGTCCCGATAATATCCCCGTCTTTTATGATGACGGCTGCAACCAGCTCATCTGACCCGTCATTATCAAAATCTCCGATGGCAAAATCACTGATATGGCCCGATATTTTATGTGTTTTCCAGTTCGCTGCAAGCCCTATTCCGTCCCAGAACAGCGACTCAATCTGCGTATCAGTAAATTTTCTGAAATTTTTCAGAAGACTGAATATCATATCATAATTTCTGGCGGTAATAACCTCATTTTTTCCATCAGCATCAATATCGTTGATAAGCAGACGCATGGGAAGATACTGCCGATTATCGGTGCCCCGCTCTGTTTTTTGCATCAGGTAATATTGCATACTTCCTCCGTATCTGTCACCGCCTTTCCACAACACACTGCCTGAGGATGGATCGGTAATACGGATATAATCTTCCTCATTATAAGCAACAGCCACAGTTTGGCCGTTACCCATAACATCTCCGAGAGTAAAGCCCATCAGGCTGTTCCATTTTGAAGAGGCAGCCTGTTTTCCGGGAATGTATGTTGAATTTTCCCAGCTCATTTCAAAAATTTTACCCGAAAAAGGCGTATCGGCCGTGTTTTTCTGGCCGAGCAACACACTACCCTGCCCGGGAAGTGCAACAACCCTGTAATACCAGGGACTGTCTTTGACAATTCTGACATAATCCTTCCCGTCCCATTCAAGCACAAAGGAACAGACTCCGCTTCTGTGAGCATTCAGACTTGTGACGAAGATTTCAGGATGACCGTTGCCGTTAATATCCGCAATATCTGTCCCGATGAAGTTTTTATGCCGGCTCTCTATTTCCTTTATTTTATTTAAACGATCCTTTTCAGCCCTGTAAATATGAACAGCATCAGACGTTATCACAACAGTCTCAATCTTGCCGTCACCATCAACATCCCCCAAGGCCATGCCATTGACAAGATGATCAAACACCCTGCTTTTCCAGAATTCCTCAGATGTTTTCCGGGTTTGCGTAACAATAAAAGACGGATTCGGGGATTTTTTCTGGTCAGTTTTTTCAGGCATAATATCAGGCTGAGGACGTACATCCAGTTCAGGGGTCAAAGGCTTTTTACGAGTCGTTGCTGCCTCCTGAACAAAAAATCTTTCATTTATATTTGTGGCAAAACGGTTGATTTTCGGAATCACCTCATCCATCTTCCGGGCCTGATCAAAAAAAGTGAGAGGCGGCCTTTTTCCTGCAACATCTGCCAGGTTCGCATGGATACTCACGCTGTTTCCGAAAACAGTCAGGCTGCCAAAAAGCACATAATCTGCTTTCAGCTCAGAGCCGATTTTACAGGCACTGACTTCATTCAAAGTTCCAGAAAAGGAATCAAGTATTTTTTCAATATCTTCCCTGTTTATTACTTTCACCCTGCCCTCTCTGGAAAGGTGGAACGCGAACATGTCAAAAATGCCGTCCTTCAGAAATGTCAGGTCCTTTTCCGCATTTATTTTAAAAGGAATCACCGCGACCCGGATCGGGCCGGCCGCATCGAAAGCTGAAGCTCCGATGGCTGTGATGAAAAATATAAGCATTATAAAGCAGAGTTTGCTTTTATCATAAAATAGGATTTTCAAAACGGTCTCCTTATTCGGTATTATCATGGTATGAAAATACGTCTTGTTTCCAGATATTTATCCAAATCCAAAACAATTTTTATTAATCGTTCAGCCAATTATCCGCATTCAATGTTCTCCACAGCATCATGGCCTTCCATGTTGTAAACCAGAATTGTCATGATGCGTACTCCAATCTTGTTTTCCATTCTTTCAATCTCGCTTTCAGTTCTTTATGCCCGGTTTTCGGCAGTACCGCAATTTCAGCAAACCGTTCACGATTATACTCTTCATAATATTGCCTGAGTTCCTCAGCATACCGCAAAACCTCCTGATATTCAGATTCGACTTTCGTCTGGTTCTTTTTGATATAATCTATGGCATCTGCTATCTGTTCATCAGCCAGTACTGGATCAACTCAGGAGGCCAGTCTTTCTTAAAATAGTCCATTACATCATAAAGCGTAATTCGTGTGCCAGCAATGGACAACCCCATATCTGTCCTTACAACACTGTTATGGGAAGTGTTTACTTTATTATTCATTCGTCGCTCCTCTTATGACCTCTGTTCCCATGCAGAATTTCCTCGTTCCCAGGCTCCGCCCCACTGCCATTAAGTTAAGGAACACAGCCTGCTGAGGAAAATGTTATTTCAGGCACTTATGCCTCCTTATCAGGTCGTTTCGACTCTTAACTTAATAGCAGTGATGCTCTGCGTGGGAACAAGGTAACAGAAAGAATATCAGGTTTTGGGAACATCAGGGCTATGTCAAAAAATTATCAATCTCTGTTACAAGCTCCCCCAATTTAACAATTCGATTTTTGAGATTGATGCGGATATCAGCGTAATCAATCGTTCTGGTTCTGTGTTTTTTGATTTTTTTGTACGATTTGTCAACAACTTGATACAGCTTCCTCAAATCTTCTGCTGGTTCAGGTCTTAAAGTCAGATCATCAGCGTAGGGATTGAAGCCGAGTGTGCTGACGCTGGAAAGAACAGCACTTTTTGTCAATCCTGCATCAACACACTCATAATGATTGGTTTCAGCCAAGAACCAAGTTTCTATTTCCATCACGGCGATGACGATACGGGCAGGCAACGGCAGACACTGTCTTTCGACGACGTTTGAACCTAATTCCATATTTGGTAAATCGGCCAAACCCATTGTCCGGCCATATTGTTCACCACGCAAGTCTTTCAGCCCGAGAATCTGATCAAAGCCCTGGATTTTGAGTGTTGGCAATTTTCTCTTAATGTCAGAATTGACTTGATTGTCTGAACCGCTGACGTAAATAAGGGCATAATATTTCGCATCCGTTACCATAGAGCTTGCCAATAGCTGATAGCACCGACTTCTTCCGCTTTTCCCTCCGCCAGAACATTTATAGGAGTCTATGGATATATGGTTTTGCCCGGCAGCTTCTTTCAAAAATTTGCTGACAAATTCGAGTTCTGTCTCTCCTTCAACAAAAATGGCTATTTTTTTCATTTTACATAATCTTCAAAGCCATGAGCAAAAAACTCGGTGGCGAAGAAATCAAAGTTGTTCAGGCCGGTAAACAAAAAGTCATCAAAAGTCTGTTTCGCATTGGTGTAATTATAGAATACCGACCTGTTTCTGATCCGTTGAATAACTGACCAGTATTCCAATGGGATTTTGTCCATGACAAACTGATCGTTGCTTGCCATGATCACCTGCACAGGGGAATCTTTCACCTTGCCGATGATCAGGTCAATCAGACCTTTTGATCTTTCATAATCCAACCCCTCGCCAATATCGTCAATCAGAATGCAGCTTGCAATGTCAGCGAGCAGGGAATAATTGAGTTGGATCAGCAACGACAAAGCTCTGAACATTCCCTGTGACATTTCTCTCTGGTCTGTTACATCATCCAAATCCGCTTCTTGGATATTCAAACCAAAACCGATTGGCAAATATTTTGCAGACTCAACATTTATTCGATAAGTCGGATAATCTATTTCTTTCATATCATTAATGACAGCATTCTTAAAATCATCACCAAACTGATGTATTCCTTTTATGAAGACTTCATTTACACGATCCTCCTTTTTTAAATCAGCCAGGGTCTCTTTTTCTACTTTGTTCATATCTCTCAGGAAAATGTTTTGACCAAGTTGTCCTCCAAAATGATAGTGGGTAAGATTTTTTCCCCAAACATAAAGGCTTTCAAAAAAAGGTTGCTGTTTTGAATCCCGCCTTGACAATGCAAGCGAATCATCATCCGTCTTGAAAGACAAATTACCACCTATCTCCTCGTAAAACAACGTCCCCTTGGCACGGTTCAATTTCTCAGTTGCATTGATTCTGAGAATTTCCTGAATGACTTTTCCGTTCTTAAAATCCACTAAATAATTTATTTCATCAGAATCATTTTCAAGCAGAAGTTCGTATGCGGATGTACCATAAATGAGGTCAGAAGGCTTGACTTCGCCTGCAAGAAGATCGGCAATCTGATGAATAATATCTAATGTTCTGGTTTTTCCGGATGCATTCCTGCCCACAACCAAATTGATCTGATTCAAAGTCAGCTCAGATTCACCGTAAGCCGGGCTGCCTTCGATACGCCACTCGTTCTTATCACCTTTGTTTCTGCAATATTTAAGCGATTTTAAAATCATCCTTTCCCCTCCTTGTACTCATCAGTCCATCCCTGGCCACAAGCTCTGAAATCGGAACCCCTTTCTCATCTTCCGTAACCCGCTTCACACGAATCAGCATGTTGTTGCCACGATAAAACCACCATCCTGCACTGGTTCAATGGGATCAAGGCAGAGGTTTTTGGGCTGTACATTCCCAAGGCGGAGCCTGGGAACGAGTAAAACGCATTTATTTAATCTGTGCGGGCAAAACAGGGATGAAGCAATCTTCCAGAATTGCCTCGCCCTGTAAGTCTGTGAGTTGCCTCATAATATACATTCCATCCAGCCTGCTTCGCACAAGAATATAAGCATCCTCCCCCTCATAGGTATCTTTTGTGATCCTTGATTCCGGATCCAGTTCTTTAATACGCTCTGCAATCCAATGTTCGAGTCTTTTCATGAATTACTTATCTGCAAAATTAACTGAGTGTAACCAAAATTGTTCAAAAGCCGGGTATCCTGGTTTCAACTATCCGGTTCACCACAGCTTCATTCAGGAACCTCTCCTTGTCCCGTGCAACGCTGTTT
>JAOZLU010001078.1 GCA_029934695.1 Desulfobacterales bacterium
GAAGATGCACTCGTCAACCTGATACTGAATTTCCAGAGTCGCCTCTTTCCATAATGTTGTCTCCTTTGTATCCACGTTGTGCTGCACGGGACAGAAAAATATTCTCAGTTCCGCATGATGGTCATTATTGCGGATATCATACCAGTAATTCGGATCCGGATACAAGCCTGTGACATCTGTGATGTCTGTGAAACTCGGCAGATCAGGACCGGTCATCCAATCCGACTGATAATACGGAATACTGAGCCGGCCGAGTGACTGTGTGTTCCCGTCAGTCAGCTGCACCGAGCTTATCAGAGAGTCTTCCGGCAAATCCAGAGTTGCCATGAAACGGGGAAGGACAGGTTTGAGATCGGCATGAGTGAGATCCGCACCCGGAATGCTGACGAGATCAAAGGAATCCTCCTGTGTGATGTTGTAATCACTCACCTTGAAAACAAACATTTTGCTGAAAATACCGGAGCGTCCGTCCGATCTGCGCCGACCTTCAGGGGCGGATTCTGTGACACACCAGCCTTTTTCAATATCAGCGGACATATCCGATCCGGATCTGCCACTTTTCAAAGAAAGATTGCACTCCATCCATGGAATGCCATATAAGTTGAACTGCGTGACAGTGCGTCTGTCCAGATCAGGCCAGGAACCGTCATTTGAATCCGGTATATAATTTCTGAGTGTTTCTTTATATACGCCTCCGATGACAGAACCATCTCCGGATGATGCCATATTTTCAAAAAAAGAGTTGAACAGCCCTTCACCATGCGGAGAGGCTCCGCATGCCAAGCCACCCTTCACATAAGCGCTGCTTCCGAAGAAGCCGCATGCGCCCTTGTTAATGAACTCATAAGCCAGACTTGATGTGTGGGAAGGCTTTCTTTCCTTATCTTCAAGAGCCCCGCCGTGGCACCCCCCCATGCCCACAAAATACCCCTCTTCAGCATTCAATTCTCTGAGCCCCCCGTTCTTTTCATCATCCAGAAAGCTTGTTTCGCATTTGTCAGGATTTTCACAACTTCCGTAGCTGAAGGATGTGTGACTGGCGTGGCTTCCCTCTGTGACATACTTTACATCTTTGATGTTTACATACCTGGCAAATTCCTCCTTTGTCCAGTTGCCGTTTTCAATCATGTCAAGAAACGCATGATTGGTGTCGTCATAATTTATGCTGTAACCTGCCCTGTGAAAAGTGTCATAAACTCCGTCCATATCATAACAGCAGTCACAATCATTTCCACTGCAGGGATTATCTTCGCCGGTCGAGGCTATTACCGCCTTGTTGCCCTGAGGACCTCTGATTCCTTTTTTAATCAGGGATATCATATCATCGGCAGAGGCTCCGAGGATTCTGCCGAACCGGATGTCCGCTCCGCCCTGCAT
>JAOZLU010000524.1 GCA_029934695.1 Desulfobacterales bacterium
TGAATTGTGAATTATGAATTCATAATTCACAATTCATAATTTTTTAGTCTGTCATTTCTTTGACCATGTTTTTGATGATCCTTTTCTTAAAATCACCCTCCTCCATGGCCGCACTGTACAATTTCTTTTTAAATGTCGGGTCATCTTCAAGAAGGTCGGCCAGCTCATCGGCAATGTCCTCGGCCACTTCGCTCAGGGCCTCCGGGTCATCCAGAATCTCTGCGATGACAGCGTCAATAAGCTTTTCATCCTGCATTAACCTGACTACATCAACAGCGGATATCAAATCACTACTCATTTTTACTTCCTCCTTCAACTCATCAGTCGTAACTTCTCAGAAAATTTTGGGAAGTTATGAGAACTTGCGGCTGACGGTTACTTAAATATTCCTGATTTGTTTTTTTCAAAAAAATATTACAGCTTTTTATATAATTTTATTTGTTTCCAGAAAAAATAATGCCAATGTATGGGAGTCTTAGCCTTAACCCTTTTCCCTTTAATCCAGCAACTCTTTGGCAATCTTTTTTGCAACCATCCTTCGGAACTTTGGCATACTCATCAGCTTGTCTATGAGTTTCTTCTTAAATTGCGGATCTTTTTCCAGTACTTCCGCGAAATTTTCTATCAAATTTTCCATTCTGTCTGACATTGCCATCCTCCTTTTTAAAATTGGCGATTTTATGTCCTATTATAGCTCTCAACAAAAAGATTGTCCGGAAGGAGTGCAAAAATTAAGCGAGTGCAGCGAGCGGTTTTTTGCATGTCATTCCAATCATATATCATGGCACTCCAAAAAAATTGTCCGGAGTGCAAAAATTAAGCGAGTGCAGCGAGCGTTTTTTTGCAAAAAGATTGTCCGGAGTGCAAAAATTAAGCGAGTGCAGCGAGCGGTTTTTTTGCATGTCATTCCAAATTATATATCATGCGTGTTTTGCAAAAAACCGCACTCCGGACAATCTTTTTGGGATAAAATATTATTTTCCCATCTGGGCAGATTTGTCATTCGACTGAAGATTTGCCATATATTCCGCAATCATATCTTCGAGCTGCTCTTTCCGGACCATCATTTCCTTCAGACTCATTTCTTCCCTGCTTTCGGACGAGCCACCAAATTGCTCGTAAAGATGAATGCCGACAAGGGCAGTCCCTGCGCCGATTGCCATTGAAAGCAGAAAATCAGATGCACTCATCGCATTTCTCCCCTCGTTCATTTTTAGCATTGTTCCCGGACGGTTCTTCCCCTCTGTTTTCAGGATGACCTTTTACATCAGCGAGTCCGCCCAGAATATCTTTCATTAAAGAAGGCAAATCGGAGAGTATTTCCGGTTTTTTCCTGAGCAGAAGAACCAATCCTGCCCCGAGCGTGAATCCCCCCAAATTAAACTCCATCATTTTCTCCTCAGCCTTTAAGCTTCTTTGTTAAAATCAGTTTCCATTCCCCTGCGGCATTGTTCTCCAATGTTATACATCCCATTAATGCCTTTAACACAAGAATACTTGTTGAAAAATACGGTATCTCATTCAATTTTTTTGTCTTTTCGGATCTGATCTGATTAACTTTTTCTGTAAGTTCCACCACAATTTCGGAGCCCGGATACCATTTAAAATTGACAGACATGGTGCGGTCAGCAGACACTCTGTTCCTGTAAATCAGGAAATATGCTTCCAGAACCGACTTTCTGAATTCCTCAATCTGATCTGTGCCAAGGGACATCTGACTGCCAACAGCAACCGTACATAAGCTGAGATAAGGAACATAATGTAATAAGCAGGGAAATTCCAATCTGACATTTTCCATCATAAATATTTCCATTTGTTAGAACTCTGATCTGATGCCACAATATTTATATGCCCTCTTTTGTGAAAAAATAAACTTCTGCACAAATAATTATTATGAGCATGATAATAAATCTTGACAGTCAGAAAAATATGTCATAAATTAATTGGAAGATATGCCGGACTGCCAACCTTGCAGTTTGCCAGTGACAAAGCCCGGAGTGCCAAACTGTAAGTTCGGCATTCCTTTCCTGTTTTCGATAATATATTCGGAACGATTAACAAGTAACTTACAAACTAAGGAGTGAATATGATCAGCATTAAGGGACTTACCGAAAAAGAAGTCGGTGAGTCAAGGAGCAGACACGGAAGTAATCAGATCAGCGTTCAGGAAGTCGCAACATTCTGGGACAAGCTCAAAGACAATTTTAAGGATCCCATGATCGTTATTCTTGTTTTTGCACTTGCTATTGTAATGGTGCTCTGGTTTTTCGGCTTTGCCAAATGGTATGAAGGCGTCGGAATTGCCGCGGCAGTGACTTTGGCCACGCTTGTTTCCACCGCTTCCGAATTCAAAAACGAGCAGACCTTCCAGAAACTTCAGGAAGAAGCCTCGAAAATATTCATCAATGTTTTCCGGGGCGATGCTTTGAAAATGGTCGGCATTGATGATATTGTTGTCGGAGACAAAGTGTTTTTGCAGCCAGGGGACAAAATTCCCGCGGACGGGAAAGTTGTCCAGGGAAAAATCAAGGTGAATCAGGCCATGCTGACAGGGGAGCCTGAACCTGTCACCAAAACCCCCGGAGAGACCGATGACCTTAACCTGGAAAACCCCCATTCTGTCTATCGGGGAACCATTGTTGAAGACGGCGAGGCGATCATGGAAGTTCAGGTTGTCGGTGACAACACCAATCTGGGAAAACTTGCCGGACAACTGAAAACCGAGGACAGACTCGGCCCCCTTCGCATAAAACTCGGCAAACTAGCGGATGATATAGCGATGTTTGCCTATATCGGTGCGACCGCCATTGCAGTCGCTTTTATGTTCAAAGCCATATATCTTGACAATGGCGGAGATGTTTCCGCTATGCTGGCTTATATTTCCGACTGGAAAATACTGATATATGACATTGTCACCGCTCTCATCCTGGCTATCGTCATCATTGTTGTTGCTGTGCCCGAAGGTCTTCCTATGATGATTGCCATTGTGCTGGCTCAGAATATGCGCAAGCTTCTTAAATCAAATGTTCTTGTGCGCCAGCTGCTCGGAATTGAAACATCGGGGAGCATGAATCTGCTTTTCAGTGACAAAACCGGAACCATCACTCAGGGGAAGCTGGAAGCTGTCGGATTTCTTTCAGTAAACGAGGAGAGCGAAGATCATCTGAACACCTACAAAGCTTATGATGAAATGCCGTCAGAACCGGCCAGTCTTCTGAACATATCCCTCAGAGAAAATACCTCCTGCATTGTGAACCCCCGTGCAGATAAAGAGGCTGAACGCATTTTGGGCGGCAATACAACGGAAAGGGCACTGCTGAGATTTGTCAAAGCTGATGTCGCGGATTACAAAGCAGAAGAGACCAGAATGATTTCTCAGGTGCTTTTCAATTCCGAGCGAAAATTTTCCGCTTCCCGGATCAAAATCAAAGACAGCGATGAAATCACCCTGATAAAAGGAGCCGCTGAAAAAATTCTGGCGAGTTGTTCCTTCTATTATGATTCAGACGGAGATATTCAGGCCCTGTCCGAAACCACAAAAGCATCACTTTCCGATCAGATGGATCAGAAAGCAGATGACGGATTTCGGATCATTGCCACTGCAACAACAAAGGAGACTGCTTCAGACGACGCGGAAGGGCTTCCCGAAGGACTGACACTGCTGGGCTTCAGCCTGATCCGTGATGAACTGCGGGAAGATTCCAAACCTACCATTGAAACCCTTCAGAAGGCCGGTATCCATGTGGTCATGCTCACAGGTGACAGGCACGGGACAGCAATGGCCATTGCAAAAGATGTGGGACTGATAGTTTCGGATGATGATGTCGCGGTAATGTCCTCGGAAATGAGCAAGCTTTCTGATGACGAGGTCAAAGAAATCATTCCCAAGCTGAAGGTGGTGTCGAGATGTCTTCCCCAAGATAAAACCCGTCTGGTAAAGCTCGCTCAGGATATCGGACTTGTTGTCGGCATGACCGGGGACGGCGTGAACGACAGCCCCGCGTTAAGCAATGCCGATATTGGTTTCGGGCTGGGGAGCGGCACCGAAGTGGCAAAGGAAGCTTCGGAGATTGTGGTGCTGGATGACAATATCCGTTCTATTGCCAATGCTGTGCATTATGGACGGACGATTTACAGATCCATACAGAAGTTTATCACTTTTCAGCTCACTGCCAATGTCAGCGCCATTCTTGTCGCCTTTCTCGGGCCTTTTCTCGGGTTTGAGCTTCCCCTGACAATGATCCAACTGCTCTGGATGAACCTCATCATGGATACCCTTGCCGCGCTGGCGTTCAGCGGAGAGCCGCCGCTTCCCTCACACATGGAGGAAAAACCCAAGGACAGGGAGGAAAAACTCATTACCCAAAAGATGTGGTCCTCTATCCTGTGCAATGGCATTTTCATTGCCGCCTTTTCCGTGTTCTTTCTGAAAAGCGAGTTTATCCGCTCTCTTTTTCAGAGGCCGGGAGTGCCGGACGAACTTAATGAGCTTGTATTTCTCACAGCTTTTTTCGGTATGTTCATTTTTCTGAACAACTTTAACAAGTTCAATGTCCGGGTGGACGGATTTAACCTGTTTCATCATATCTTCCGGAACAAAGGCTTTCTGCAAGTTGTAGGCCTGATCTTCATTGCTCAGGTTCTTATGATCTATTTCGGTGGAGAAATATTCCGGACTGTTCCGCTTCAACTGAATGAATGGATCATCATTGTGGGGTTGTCTGTCCTGATCATACCCTTTGATCTTGCCCGGAAATATTTTAACTGGGTTTTGGAATAAGCTGACTAAGATAATTCCCTCGGCTCGGGTTGGCAAATCCGGACCTCTCTGCCGGACGGGGTTCTCTGCCGGACGGGGTTTGTAACCCC
>JAOZLU010000525.1:0-2344 GCA_029934695.1 Desulfobacterales bacterium
TGCTTTTAACTTTTCACTGTCATGAGAGATTCTCAGAGGAGTGCGGAAATGAGCCGTTCTGCAAATCATAAAAAGTGTAAACTGCAACATGCCTCGCTTGATGAAAGGAGGGATTGAAATATGAGCATGAAAATTAATTTGCAGGGGCGGTTGCACAACACATCCCTGCCGCATAAACATGGATTATTGCCGTTGTCTGAAGCGGTTGTCAACTCGGTTCATTCTATTGAAGATGCTGAATTTTCATCGGAAAATGGGAGTATTACTGTAGAGATAATTCGTGACACACAACAGACGCTTGATTTCAAAAATAGCCCTGATAAGAGAAGGCCTTCTTGCAAGAATATCATTGGCTTCAAAGTAACCGATAATGGCGTTGGTTTCACCGAACCCAACATGAAGTCCTTTCTCACTCTTGACAGCGACTATAAGGCAGATAAGGGCGGTCGCGGCGTTGGTCGTCTTTTATGGTTGAAAGCATTCAGGAAGGTGAATGTCAGCAGTATTTACAAAGACGATGACAAACTCAGATCACGGACATTCACCTTTACGGCCGCCACCGGTGTCAGGGGAAAAAAAAGCAGTGACATATCTCCAGAAACCCGGAGATCAACCTGTATCCACCTCGACAGCTTTGGCAAAAGATACAGTAAAGCCTCATCCAGGGATGCACACGCTATCGCGAACAGCTTATTTGAGCATTGCCTGTGGTATTTCGTAAGAGAAGAAGGCACTCCCGACATAGTTGTCGAGGATGATGAGGAAAGCATCAGGCTTGGCGACATTTATGAGGAACGTGTGATCTCATCAGATACTGAAAGCATCGCTGTCAAGAATAAGGATTTTGATCTGACACACATCAGGCTGCGGACAAAATCATCACCCCCTCATATTATCGCATTTTGCGCGGACAAACGGCTTGTAGCAAAGGAAAGTCTCAAAGGGAAAATACCGGGACTTTACGGAAGGCTCAACGATATGACTGATGAGTTTGTCTATGCATGCTACGTCACTTCCTCCTTTTTCAATGAGACTGTCCGATCCGAGCGGACCGGCTTTGACATTACGGAGAATATTGGAGAACTCTTTGCCGAGACAGAAATATCATTTGGCGAGATCAGGGACGCAGTGATTGCCAAAGCGTCTGACTATCTTTTCAGGTATTTGGAAAAAAACAAGGCGGCGGCAAAGAATCGTGTTGAGAATTTTATATCACGGAAAGCACCGAGATATCGCCCAATTATAGGGAGGATTCCTGAAGATAAGTTGATTATTGATCCTGACATCTCTGAAAAGGAACTTGATCTGACACTTCATAAGTTCCTTGCGGAAATCGAGGAAAAGTTGCTCGCTGACGGACATGATTTAATGAATCCGAAACAGGATGAAGGGTTTCCGGAGTATCAGAAACGCCTCCAGAAATATCTCAGGACTGCGGAGGACATCAAAAAATCGGATCTGGCAAACTATGTGTCCCACAGGAGAGTCATCTTAGAGCTTCTGGAAAAAGCGATTCAGAGAGGTACGGATGGGCGATATGCCAGGGAAGAACTCATTCATAACCTGATTATGCCGATGCACTCTGATTCCAACGAGGTGATGCCGGACAGTTGCAATCTCTGGCTGGTTGATGAGCGATTGGCGTTCCATGACTACCTGGCATCAGATAAGGCAATGTCGTCAATGCCCATAAGTGGTTCTGCGGAAATAAAGAAGCCCGATATCCTGGCACTCAATGTGTTTGACAATCCTGTTCTCGTATCTGAAGGAAACAGGCTGCCTCTGGCGTCAATTGTAGTTATTGAGATTAAGCGCCCCATGAGAAATGATGCTGCTGCCGGTGAAACCAGCAATGCGATTGAGCAGGCTCTTGGATATCTTAAACGAATCAGGGATGGAAAGGTTCAGACAGCCTCGGGACGCATCATTCCAAACTCTGAAGATATTCCCGGTTTCTGCTATGTGATTTGTGATATTACATCAAGAGTTAAAGAACGCTGTGAAATACTTGGCCTGGCTCCCACTTATGACTATTTGGGCTATTTTGGTCATAATCCCAATTATAAAGCTTACATAGAAGTAATATCGTTTGATCGCCTTGTGAACGCGGCCAAAGAACGGAATAAGGCGTTCTTTGACAAACTGGGGCTTCCAACCACATGAACCTGCCAAAAGTGCAACCACTAACTGCACAAATCGGCTGGACTCAAGCCTGACCGATAATCTGTCCTCGTTCCCAGGCTCCGCCTGGGAACGCATTTTCAGAGGCTCCGCCTCATAATCTTTTTCCTGATTATAACGGATTCAGGAGAGGCTGCAATCCTGGCATATCTTATGCCCGATA
>JAOZLU010000525.1:2444-4850 GCA_029934695.1 Desulfobacterales bacterium
ATGCCCGATATCTCGCACAGAAAACACAGAGGAAAGGCTTTGCGCCTCTTTGTGTTCTTTGCGGCTCTGTGTGAATTTTTTCTGATTATAACGGATTCAGGAGAGGCTGCAATCCTGGCATATCTTATGCCCGATATCTCGCACAGAAAACACAGAGGAAAGGCTTTGCGCCTCTTTGTGTGTTCTTTGCGGCTCTGTGTGATTTTTTTATACCCCGCATCTGACAGAACTGCCCATATCCGAGTCAGTGATTTCAGCAGGTTGCACCCTCTCCGCATCCGTTATAATCAGTCTTTTTCGGAGAAAAAATGAATATCATAACCCTCGAAAATGTCCACAAGAGCTATGAGTCAAAAGGAATCACAGTACAAGCCCTGCGCGGAATAGGTTTTGCTGTGGACAAAGGCGAATTTGCCGCACTGGCTGGCCCGTCCGGATCAGGGAAAACCACACTGCTCAACATCATCGGCGGACTGGACACCCCTTCATCCGGTTCTGTCACAGTGGGAGATACAAAGTTAAGCGATCTCAGCGCAAAAGAACTTGCCGGGCTTCGCCTGAAAAGAATCGGATTTGTGTTTCAGGCATACAACCTCATCCCCGTTCTCACGGCAATGGAAAACGTCGAGTATGTTCTTCTCCTCCAGGGACGGGGTAAAGAAGAACGCCGTGTCCGTTCTGAAAATGTTCTGAAAGAAGTGGGGCTGGAAAAGGAGATGCATCGCCGCCCCCACGAACTCTCCGGGGGGCAACAGCAACGGGTCGCAGTGGCGCGGGCAATTGTATCCGAGCCGGACATCGTGCTTGCCGATGAACCCACAGCCAATCTGGACCAGAAAACTGGCGCGCTTCTTTTGGATATGATGCATCATCTGAATGAGGCAAAGAAGATCACCTTCCTCTTTTCAACCCATGATACGATGGTCATGGAGCGGGCGCAGCGTCTGGTTCATCTGATTGACGGGAAAATTGCGAGGGAAGAGCGGCATGAATCCGATTAATCCAGAGAGAATGAGATGGCTGGCAAAACCGGGGAAGGCTGGAAGCAAATGTCTTCTGATTCTTTTGTGCCTCCTGTTATTTTTTGCATCCGGTGCCGGTGCAGACGACACAGACGCTGATATTTTCCTCACAGATGATGAACTTCTGCTTGGGGATGCTTCTCTCTTCTCCATCGGAGGGCATTATAAAAATCTCATCACATATTTCAGTACGGACAGCTTTATGGACAAAACTGGGAAACCGCCAGAGCAAAAACACCTGATATCGGATATTAACCGGATCAGGCTCTCTGCGGAGATCAGATTCAGTGAGAATTTTCTGCTGCACGCGGACATTGATAATGAGATCATTGCAGCAAACTATGTCGGATCCAAGACTTATGATCTTTACTGGCGTCAGTCAGGTTATAATGATCTGTATGACCCTTCTGCTGACACCGGGTTTTCAGGCGATGGATTTTATCGGATAAATCTGCACCGGTTTTATGCGAAGCTGGCCGCGGGAAATTTTACCATAACTCTGGGCAGGCAGCAGATACGGTTCGGGAGCGGGAGACTGTGGAACCCTCTGGATATGCTGAATCCCATTTCCCCCACCTTTGTTGAAGGTGCGGAAGATCAGCAGGGAACAGATGCGGCACGGCTGGAATATTATCCCGGGGAATCCACAGAGATTGCCTTTGTGTACGCGCCGAAACGAGTTGATGATGAATTGAATTCCAGCACCTTTGCCAACAAAAACACAAATGTCATCTCCAGAATCAGAACCACCGTCAAAGATGCTGATCTGGCGATACTCGGGGGCCGGGTGGCGAGAAGGACGCTCGGCGGCATGGACATCGCTGCCATCGTCCGGGATGGAATGCTTAGGGGAAGCTTCTTATTAGCGTTCCCGGATGATGGCAGTTCTTATGTTCTGGGAAGCGCAGGCTATGAGTATCACTTTGCCGGCGGACTCTATTGCATGGTGGAATATTTCTACAACCAGAGTGCCATGAATCGCAATGAGGAGCTGTCTGCCGCGTATGCGGAGCGTCTGATATTCGGCATGAATGAGGAGCGTTACAGCCTGCTTGCAAACCAGTTCCTCACTTTCAACAGGCACTACCTCGGCATTGCGCTGGGGTATGACTTCACGCCGCTTATGCGTGGCGATTTTTTCAGCATAGCGGACATCGAAGGAAGAGGCTTGTTTTTCTCTCCTTCTTTAAAATACAGTCTTTCTCAAAACCTTGATATTTCCCTTACAGCAATGATGGGATATATTTTCAAAGGGTCGGATCATACTTCCGATTTCAGTGAGTTTGAAGATCATCCGCTGATGTCTGCCACGCTTCAGTGGTATTTCTGAAAATTCAATATAGAAGGATGAAACTGATATATCCGTCTCATCCTCCAAGCAAAA
>JAOZLU010000526.1 GCA_029934695.1 Desulfobacterales bacterium
GATATTTTCATTTCTTACCTTCTGTTTGATTGTTTCATTTCTAATCCAGATCGACACCATGAAAACTGGGGAATTCTTCTCGATAACAAAAGTCAAAAATACCATTTAGCACCAACATATGACCATGCCTCTGATCTTGGGTGTAGAGTTTCAGATGAAGAAAGAGAAAAAAGACTATCAACTAAAGACAAACGTTATACAATCGGTTCTTTTGTAAATAGACCGAGAACCCCATTTTATGATAATGGATCAAACAGGTTAAAAATAATTGATGCATTTACAAGTTTAGCAAAAAAAAATAAAATAGCTGCAAATTATTGGTTAAATAAATTAGAGACAGTACCTGATGAAGCAATATTAAATATATTTAATAAAATACCAGATGATTTAATAAGTCGTGTTGCTATCAATTTTGCTGTATCAATACTTAAAGAGAATAAAAAGCGTTTATTGACAACAAAAAAGAACTAATCTTATGATCTCAAAATTAATTTTAGCATGGAAAAACCATTACAATCATGATTGGGTCCCTGTTGGCAAGCTATCTTATGCTGACAATAAATATTTCTTTGAGTATACTGAATCAGCAAAAAAATTTTATCGTGAAGGTCAATTCGCACCGTTTTCTCATATGATTAAAGTTGATGAGCACTATGAATCAGAAGAGCTTTTTCCAATTTTTAAAAATCGTTTATTGCCGAAATCGAGACCAGAATATAACAATTATTTAAATTGGCTTAAGTTATCTGAAGGGAATGTATCCCCAATTTCTGAATTAGCTCGATCAGGAGGCATTAGAGCGACTGATGACTTACAATTATTCCCTTATCCTGAACAAAAAAATGGTAACTATGAAGTTACTTTCTTCAGTCATGGTATTAGGTATTTGCCTCCTTCTTATATTGAAAGACTCAATAATTTAAGAGTTGGGGATAAATTATATATCATGTCTGATCTTCAAAACGACTATGATTCTCATGCATTAGTTTTTAGGACAAACGATCCGGTTGAAATTGTTGGTTATGCCCCCCGTTTTTTTTCTTTTGATTTCAACACACTAATCCGTATTAATAATCCTGAAAACATCTTTGTTAAAGTCGAACAGGTCAACTGCAACGCTCCATCTCAATTTAGGTTATTATGCAAACTAACAACTCTATGGCCTTCAAATTTCAAGCCATTCAAGGATAGTGTATTCGATTAACAGATATTTCTAAATGAAATGTATTAAATTGAGAGGAGGGGCTAACATCGGCCAACCTGTGTTTAACACATTTTAAAGATTTTCTTTTAAAGCCTTGATACATAAGGGGTTACGGATTGTTTCATCCGAAGACTTTTTTTGTATTATCTCTGCAATTTATTGTTATTGCTGAATTAGGAGCAGATTACAACTTTTTCAGACTGTCAGAAAACAACTGTTGACAAATCGGAAAAATCATGTCAGGCTTCTGATTTTCTGACAATCCGAGGTCAGTCAGATTTTCAACCTTAAATTTTCGGAGGATCATATTCTGAATTTTCAGGCCGCCCTGCCGACAGCTATCCACACATTTCATGTGTTTTCCGAGCATCAGACAGTCATTGACACTTAAATGGTTCGCCATTGACGGCACTGCGGACGGGAAACCGTAAACCGAATACGAAGACAAACGCATTTTTCGTGATAATTCAAAATCTGAGCGGCAAATGCTTATGAAGCTGTTAAAAAACCGTTATGATGTAGCGATAATCAATAAAATCGTGGCGTTGTGGATAATTGCAAATGAACCTGAATTTCAGGAAAAATTTGGCTTTTCCGACAAATATATCGGGAATGCAGGGTACCGTTTCATGTTTACAACAAAATATAATTGGAAGCCATTTGTAGAAAAAATGAACCAGGAATTAATAAAGATGAAGAGCGATGGAAGATTGGAGAAGATTTTAACAAAATATCGATAATGCATTTAAAATTGCCGCCCAACCCGGCAGTCCAGCGGACAATTGGGGCTTCCTCTTCGCTTCAGTCCCCAATTGTCGCTGACTTTTATGTTAGTGGCCAAGCAAAGCTTGGTGCTTCCTACAGGGTGGCTGCCCCTGTCGGGTAAGGGGCAGCCACCCCATATGCATCAGGCTGAGACTGCCGGACGGGGTTGCAAACCCCGTCCGGCACATCATGGATCAATAAAAACAGACAGTTACGATCTCAGCTTGATGCATATGGGCAGCCACCCGCCCGTACCGGGTGTTGCGTGCGGTCAGGACAGACATACCGTCGAACGACCCGCACGAAGTGCCGACAGGGAATCATGCAGGCCACAGGGAGTGAGGCGCACTCTTGATCCTGAAGCATGGCACAGCACCGTGATGAGTAAAAATGCGGACGGCGACGTTTTTGACGTGACGGAAGCCTGCACAAAGGAATCGTCAGTTCCTTTACGAAGCCTGCCTCAGCATCCGAAAGGCGGGATTCCGGAGGGGGGGGGCTCTGCCGGTGTCATCAGGGCGCGGCATGTGTGAGGAGAGGCACACAGGAACCCGGGAGACCCCGGAAGTTCCTGACGGGAAGGGATGAGGAATCCCGTCCTTTTTTTGAAAGGGTGTCAGGTGAGCGTATCCGACGCGAAAAACGGAGGTGCGCTGACGGCTTCCGGGGAGTCATATCCGCCCACAGCACTCTGAGACGGTGACACCGCTCACACGGGGAAGAAGCGGACAGAGTCACGCAGTCCGCTGTGTCTGAGCCTGCCGAAGAAAGGAGACTGCGCCCCGGTCATGTCGGACCGCAGACCTCACTGCGGAAAACAGCAAAGTCGCACTGCTCTGTCAGTGCGGAGCGCCGAAGCGGGCAATTCTGAGGAACCTTGTGCGGTAATTCCGCACGCAGGGGGCTGTGGGGCAGTCGGGTAACTGGCTGTCCCTACCCCAATTCCGACAAGCTGGATAACTTTGAAGGAAGATGGAGCGGACACCCTTAAAGGCCGCCCATCTTCGATGATTAAAATTAAACAGGGAGCAGAAATATGAAAAAAAAATATTTCCTTATAGTTGCGTTGTCTTTTATTTTTTCGATATCAGTGACTCATGCCTTTGTGGGTGATATAAACGATGACGGGGCAGTTGATCTGAAAGATACAATTCTCGCCGTTCAGATTTGTTCCGGATCTTCACCGGCAGGCGTATATGAGGAAGCCTATGAAAAAGCTGATGTGAACGAGGATGGCAGGATAGGAACGGAGGAGGCTGTTTATACACTTCAGATAACATCAGGATTACGAATGTCAAATGTAATTTCAGATGACAGAATGCTTCTGGTTCTGTCCGCACCTTCTGTTGACGACACCTATTACAAGCCCGCTTTTCAGTTGATAGTTGATTTTCAGATCAGCTATGCAAAAGCAATCATCGGACACGATAATGTGGTCGTAATCGTAAACGCGGACACAAAGTCCTACTATGAAAATGAACTGCCCGAAGATGTGCTGATCACAGCGGATGTTTATGATATATGGATGAGAGACTTTACAACTGTGAATCCGTCAGACCCTGTTCAGTTCCGATATACCTGGGCCTCAATGACTCAGCAGGAAAGTGTTGAGGTGCAAGGCAGTTTTAAGACATTTGCCGACAAATATGGAATTCAGAGAAAAACGACAGAACTGCTGATAGACGGCGGCAACATAGTGGACAATTATGACGGAAAAGTCATCACCACCACAAGATTTATGGAAGATAACACCCTTGCAGATTCAGATGCCAGACAGCAGCTGAAGGAATTGCTGAACGCAACTGAAGTGGCCATTCTTGAACCTGATGAGGAAGTTCTGGCACATTCCGACGGCATGGTGATGTGGTCAGACAAAGACACTCTGCTGGTAAATGATTATTCAGGCAACCCGGATTTGAGGACATCGGTGATGAATGAACTGGAAGCTTCATTCACAGATACGACAGTTGTCGAAGTTCCCGTACAATACGCTTCAAACGAACCCGGGCAATGGGAGGGATTTGAATCGGCCTGCGGCGTGAACCTGAACTCGGTTCTGACCTTCAGGAACATTTATGTGCCGGTCTTCGGCATGTCCCACGATCAGGATGCCGTTGACATCATCCGGCAAAACACAGACAGAAATGTCATAACCGTGAATGCGGAAAACGTCTGTCCGATGGGCGGCAGTGTGAGATGTCTGACCTGGCAACTGACAGGAGAAAATGCTGAAAAACTGATAAAAGCGGCAAGAGAGGGAGGGGATGATGAATTTACCCTCTCAAGCATAGCAATATCTGACGGGGAAATTTCAGATGCATACAAATGCGAAACCAAAGTAAACGGAGTTGAAGATTCAATACCGTTATCATGGTCAAATGTGCCTGATTCAACAAGTTCATTAGCTGTTATCATGCATTCCTATCCAAACCCTGACGACACGTCATCCGTAAATTCATATCTGTTGCTGTGGGACATTGATCCGTCTGTTACCGGTATGGCACACGGTGAGGCAGATGATGGCAGTTGGTTTATGGGAGCCAATAAAGACGGGGTTGGTGTCTCCTATTCGTCACCATGTTCTCCGGGCGCCGGAACCCATGAATACACAATAACCCTTTATGCCTTGTCACAAACACCGGAATCTCTGCCTGATGAAAGCACCGCGGATGTTGATTATTCTGTTCTCAAAGCTGCAATTGACACTGTGACAATTCTCGGTACTGCAAATTTGACATTTACTGATGTAACCGAGTAAAATGTATTCGAGATCAATGCCGTGTGACAGAACTCGTACGGAATACAGAGTAAATCAGGCTGCATAAAAAAGGAGATAACATGCGTTTTTTCAATACAGCAGGACCGGTTGACTGCGAAGAT
>JAOZLU010000527.1 GCA_029934695.1 Desulfobacterales bacterium
CAAGTTAATTTTCAATAAAATAAAAATTTCAATCCAAAGGAGTTGGCAGAAAGCTCTGTTGTCAATCAGCGAAGGGTTTGGCCCTACGAGCCTATTTCATTAACATTGTGTCAGCTTATTTGCAATTGCCAGAATCAGGATTAAAGGATTCGTATGAAGCAGGCTTTCATCAGCATTTCAAAAAAACCTTGTATTTTTAAAATGGCCTTTTAAAAAGAACCTTGTATTTTTAAAACGTATAGTGTAGTGATGAACCTTTGTGGATGGTGAATGATCATGAAACGTTTTATTGATGACAAACTGATTCGATGGAAAGATAAAAGGCGAAGAAAACCGCTGATCATACGCGGGGCGAGGCAGGTCGGAAAAACTTATGCTATCAAGAATTTTGGGAAAAAACATTTCAGCGGACTTGCCGTTGCTGATCTGGAACGTAATCCTGACTGGCATAAAATCTTTAATGGGAATCTGGATGCCGGACGGATATGTGCGGATTTGGAAATCCTTCTGAAGCAGAAAATCATTCCCGGAAAAACACTCTTGTTTATAGATGAAATTCAGTCCTGCCCAAATGCTTTGAAATCACTCAGATATTTTTATGAGGAATTACCGAATCTTCATGTTGTGGCGGCTGGTTCTTTGTTGGAATTCGTGATGAAGGATATATCCTTTCCCGTGGGAAGACTGCAATTTGTGCATCTGCATCCGATGTGTTTTTCAGAATATCTCATGGCTCTGGGCAATGATGAGGCGGCAAATATTGTAAACAGCCCGCCGAAACCTCTGAATGATGCTGTCCACACATTTTTATGCGAGAAACTTCGCCGTTATTTTTTCACAGGCGGAATGCCGGAAAGTGTCAGATGCTATGCGGAAACGGGTTCCATGCAGGAGTCATTTGAAGTCCAGGCCGAAATATGTGAAACCTATCGTATGGATTTTGCCAAATACAGACCCCGGGCAGACAGGCAATGCCTCAATACAGTGCTTTCAAGTGTGGCACAGCATGTCGGAATGCAACTGAAATACGCCCGCCTGGCGGAAGGGTTCAGCAATCCCACCATTAAAAAGGCCTTTGATCTTCTGTGCCTGGCAAGAGTGCTGGTCAGGATTCCGTCCACGAATCCGTCAGGTATTCCGCTGGAAGCCGGTGCTTCTTCCAAGCGTTTCAAAGCCATTTTTGCTGACATCGGGCTGATGCGCCATCTGAGCGGCATGCCGGTTGATCTGGAATATAACCGGTCCGCTCTTTCAAACATATACCGGGGAGCCATGGCGGAGCAGTTTGTGGGGCAGGAAATGCTTATTTCTCAAAATAATGCATTGTATTACTGGTCAAGAGAGAAAAAAAGCAGTTCCGCGGAAGTGGATTATCTTGCAACGGTCAGCGGAAAAATTTACCCCGTAGAAGTCAAAAGCGGAGTTTCAGGGAGGCTGAAAAGCCTTCATATATGCCTCCAGAATTATCCGCACTGCCCTGAAGGCATTGTTTTTTCGGAAAACCCTTATGCTGAACTGCCGGAACAGCGTCTGAAATTTATTCCGCTGTATTTCGCCAGTTCAGCTACAAGGGCTGCAAATATGTCGGTCCTGCGGGCTTGGTAAATCCCCCACAAATATAAGGACACATCCTTCATAATTGACAGAGGAGAAATTATGGAAACTTTACAGGCATTATCCCAGACTGGGTGCTAAAATTTCATTTCAGCACTCCAAAATAAAAATTATTTTTTACTTGACAAGCGGCTAAAACTGCAATAATAGAAATAACTATAATAACTGAATGGTGAAAAGCTGATTTGCCTGTGCAACAGCAAACCCTTTTGTGTTTACAGAATCCGTCCTGAAAATCTGAGGATTCGGCTTGACTGCCAGAAAATTCTGTAATAGCAAAAATAACCATAACAGCAAAAAAATGAAGGGAGTTGAATGATGGATGATACATTAACCGTTTTTAAAGCGAGCAAATACTGCAATGTTTCCTCCAAGACCATTATCAACTGGATTGATGCAGGTCATATCAAGGCTTACAAGACAGTGGGAGGACATCGCCGGATAAAACAGGCGGATTTGGAGGCGTTTATGAAAAAGCAGGGGATTCCGATTCCTGATGGGGAACCGGTTGATGACAGAAAGCGGATTCTTGTGGTGGATGATGATCCCATCATCGTTGAAACAATTGTTCAGGCTCTGGAAGAGGATGAATTTGACTATGAGGTGATTTCCGCTTCCGACGGGTTTGAGGCCGGGCTTCAGGTCAATCACTTCCACCCGCATCTTCTGATTCTGGATATTATGATGCCTGATATCAAAGGATACGAGGTGTGTCAGAAGATAAAATCCAATGAAGACACCAGCGACACAAAAATTGTCGTGCTGTCCGCATATCTGGACGAAGAAAAATTTAAGCAGATGAAGGAGCATGGCGCAGATGTCTGTTTTTCCAAACCACTGCCTCTGCCCCAGTTGAAGGAGGAAGTTGCCCAGCTGTTAGGACTCAAACAGATTGACGACTGAAGACGTTTCCAATCCTCAGTCGCCAATCATTATGCAAGAAGGAGGCGAATCATGAAATTAAAGGAAGCTCTGGGAAAAAAAAGATTTGTCGTCACTTCCGAAGTCCAGGCGCCCATGGGTGATGACAATCCTGAAGAACTCGTTGAGAATCTGAAGCGGGTGCGAGGGCGAGTGGACGGGGTATCAGTGACGGAAGTGGAACTCGAAGGGATCGTAGGAGATACCATCAAAACATGCGAAATCCTGAAAGATAACCGGTTTGACGCTATATATCAGACCACCACCCGGGACAAGAATCGCATACAACTGCAAAAAGACCTCTCCCTCGCGCATGATGCCGGCGTGGAAAATCTCCTTGTTTTTACGGAAGATTACCGAATTACCGGGGACAGCCTTCAGGAAACCATGTTTTTCCATGTTGACTCAGGGAAACTTGCATCTGTGCTGGATCATATGCGGGAAGGACAGTCGGTTGACGGCAAAGAACTCTCAGGCAAGATGGATTTCACAATGGGAACAGGCGTGGAGTCTTCGTGGGGGAAAAATGTGCCCAGGCAGGGAATGAATGAGATGGAAACCATGAGGGAAATCGGCGCGGGTTATTTTCTGACAACACCGATATTTGATCTGGATCAGTTTGAAAAATTCATGAGACAGGTCGGAACCTTTGACGTTCCTGTGATTGCAGAGGTGATGATTTTAAGAACCGCAGGCATGGCCCGGTTTCTCAACCGTCATTTCAAATCCGGACTGGTCCCGGACTGGATCATCCGGAAACTGGACAAAGCCCCGGACAAGCAAAAGGCCAGCATAGAGCTTTTTACCGATACAGTAAACGGACTGAAAGATATATGCCAGGGCGTTCACATTATCACCATCGGTGGCGAAGAAAAGCTGAGACAGTATCTTGATGCGGCAAAGCTGAGATAACTGGTTGTCAGTTTCCAGTCGTCCGTTGTCAGTTGCCATACAGCATACAACTGATAACGGACAAAAAAGGAGGTTTTTTATGGCAGAACCGATTGAATTGGATGAATTGGAATGTGATTTCAAAGAAGAAGTTCTGGATCGTGTTCCTGATATAAATATGGATCTGTGCCTGACCTGCGGAACCTGCACAGGCGGATGCCCTGCTTCCGAACTTTTTGATATGGATCCCAGGAAATTTCTGAGGATGGTCCTGCTCGGAATGGATGAGGAAGTAAAGAAAACCCCGTGGGCATGGGTCTGCACTATGTGCGCCAGATGCATGAGTGTCTGTCCCATGAAGATAAATATCCCCAAACTCATGTTCAACGTCCGTGCGAGCTGGCCCCGTGACAAACGCCCCAAGGGAATCCGGGGGTCCTGTGACCAGCATATAAGGGCAGGAAACGCCATGGGGGTTCCTTCCGATGATTTCGTATGGACCGTGGAAGATGTGGCAGAGGAAATCCGGGAAACCCAGCCGGAATTTAAAGACCTTCAGGTCTCGGTGGACCGAAAAGACGCTTATATGGTACTGAACCAGAACTCGCGTGAGCCTGTCACCGAACCGGATGAACTGGCCCCGCTCTGGAAGATACTTCATGCAGTCGAAGCAGACTGGACCTACCCCTCTGTCATGTGGGGCGGTGAAAACTACTGCATGTTCCTCGGAGATGACGAGGGCTGGAAATATATAATGGAGGAGTTTGTTTATCATATTGACAACAATCTGGGTGCCAAACTGCTTGTGAACACGGAATGAGGGCACTCATACTTTGCGATCCTGGAAGGATTGCGAAAATTTAAGATTCCTCACAATTTTGAATTCATAAGCATTATCGAACTGTATGCCCAGTGGATCAGGGAAGGGAAACTGAAAGTCAACTCCGATTGGAACAAAGATCTGAAAATAAAATTTACGCTTCAGGATCCCTGCAATATTGTCAGAAAGTCACTGAAAGAAAAAATGGCGGACGACCTGCGCTTTGTGGTCAGGAGCATTGTCGGAGAAGAGAATTTTGTTGACATGATTCCGTGCGGGACAAACAATTTCTGCTGCGGCGGCGGCGGCGGTGCTCTTCAGGGCGGATATCCCGAACAGCGGCGGGCTTATGGCAAAGTCAAGTTTGATCAGATCATCGCCACCGGCGCACCTTATGTGTTTACGCCATGCCACAACTGTCACGCACAGATAGATGATATGGCCGAACACTACGGCGGCAAATATCGTGCGCTCCATCTCTGGACAATAATATGTCTCTCCATGGGCATTCTCGGTGAAAATGAACGTACCTACCTCGGACCGGAACTGGCCGCGTTAGGACTTTAGAAGCTGGATGTTGGATGCTGGATGTTGGATG
>JAOZLU010001079.1 GCA_029934695.1 Desulfobacterales bacterium
TTTTAAGGCAATTGAAGAACTCAAAATTCAATATTATCAGGCATATTCTGTAAATGGGACTTGCCAGATCACAGGAAATGCTTATATTTTATCCTGAGTTTGTGACGACACAAATATTATCAGTTAAATTATAATGTATCATAAAAAATTAAGGAGAAACATTGCCATGTGCCTGAAAAAAATTTCCCTTCCGCGGGAGAGAATGACGGATTTTGACCTGGATGCCTTTGTGAGGGCCGCCGAGGATCTGAACCGCAGGAATGCGGAGACCTTCACCGATCCCTTTCCGAAGGATCCGTCCCGGCTTGTCTCCCACTACAATTTTGATCCCCGGCCGCCGGAGTTTGCCGCACCCGGGGAGCCGCAGGGCGGTCTCAGCGGGTTGCCGGCATCCCTGATCGACTTCGGTTTCGTCCGCTCCGTCTTCGCCTCCGCATACTCCGACCAGGGAGGCCACTGCCACGATCCCGCCAGTCTTTTTGTCCTGACCCTGGCCGTCCATCTGGACGGATACTCCGACTATGCGTCGTTCTGCCGGGATCTCCGTCAGGAGGACAAGGGCCGCCGGTACCGGGAGATGGCGGGCATCGGCGGGTCCGTGCCGGGGGAGGACGACCTGTGCAACTTCCGCAGACGGGTCGGTGCGGAGACGATTGACGCCGTCATGGATGTCTTCGTCAATTTTTTCAGGGAGTTCGGACTCGTCGGGGAGCAGATGTTCTCCACCGACGGACAGCTCGAACCCTCCTGCTCCCGGTTCCGGGGATGCGCCCATTTCTGTGACGGATGCGGTGAGATACGGCTGACCGCGGAACACCGTGAGGAGATGACCCGGCAGATACTGGCCGGAAAAAAGCAGATCAGCATCACCTGCCCCTTTCCCGATGCCGTGGAGAAGATCCGCCGGAACACGGAGAAGAAGAAGGGCGGCCCCGTGATTCCGAAAGTGATCCTCCTCGGAGTCGACCGCCTGCCCCCGGACAGACCCGACCTCGCCGGAAACGAAGAGGTGACGGGACTCCTCTCCCCTGATACGGAGCTTCCCCCTCTGACAGTCACCCGGTGCGCTCTGAGTACGGATTCCGACGGGGAGACTGTCGGAAGATGCCCGAAATTTCCCTCCGACCCCGGGGCCGGCGTGGGATATCACGTCGACACACAGAACCCCGCCGGGAAGGAGCGGGTGTTCGGCTACAATCATATGAGGACCACTGCCCTCAGCCCGGAACTCGGACTGGAACTGCCCGTCGGAACGACCACATGGCCGGCCGGAATCAGTGAGGGAGGCGTCTTCACGGAGCATCTCTCCGGACTGCCGGTCCCAGTTCTCCCCGGGCAGGTGCATCTCCTCGACGCCGCCTATGATCAGAA
>JAOZLU010000074.1:0-17270 GCA_029934695.1 Desulfobacterales bacterium
ACGGGGTTGCAAACCCCGTCCGGCAACGCAGAGGAACATTACGGACGGGGTTGCAAACCCCGTCCGGCAACGAAATCAATAACTTAAAACGATGTACAGAGGAGATTCAGCAATGTCAGTCAACACAGATTTTAAAAGGGCCCTCAGAACGGGCCGTCCGCCCAATGTGGTAAAACTTTTCCCCAATTCAAAAGCGCTGATTGTCAGCGGAAAGTACATAGACCTTGCCATGCTCGGAAAAGGCAACGCTATTTCAATGGCAGCCAATGGCAGAAATCATCTTGTCATGCGGGGCGTTTTACAGGCAGCTCAGCGGGCAAATTCGGTTATCATTATCGAAATTGCCAAATCAGAAGGAGGAGCCAATGCCTATTGCGGAGTCAATTACTGGAATATTGCCCGGCAAGTGGATGCGATATGCAATGAACTGAGCATCACCATCCCGGTGGCCCTCCATGCCGATCATTACGGAATCAAGAATGACGCTGATGTTGAATCCGCGAAGATCGAAATTCCCACTCTGTTTGAAGCCGGCATGACATCCATTGCCATTGATGCATCTCACAGGCCGGATGATGAAAATCTCCTTTCCAGCCTGAAACTGTATCCCTTTGTGCCGGAATGGGCCGGATTTGAAACAGAAGTCGGCGAGATTAAAGGAAAAGAGGGGATGTCAACTGTGGAGGAGGCCATGTTTCTCATTCAAGGTCTGAACGCATACAATATTTTTCCCAACTGGATTGCCTTGAACAACGGCTCAACTCACGGGATTGAAGCGAGTGACAAGGGCATCCAGGTTGAACTGACAACCCAGATTCATAATGCTCTGGAAAAATACAACGTGTCCGGCGCGCAGCATGGCACCTCAGGAAACAACTCGGACAGGCTGAGAGAAATCGTTTCCAAAACCAGGACCACCAAAGCCAACGTCGCGACCGCGCTCCAGATGATTTCCTGGGGGCTTGAGGTGAACGACTACGGCAATGCCAGGTTGGATGATGACGGCAGTTTCGTCAAGGTGAAAGGTGAGGGCGCAACCGGGGAGATATGGGCAGAAATGGTTGCTTACGCCAAAGACAAGGGCTTGAAGGGCGGAAACTACAAAAAACTGAACCTGCCCTTTGAAAATAAGCTTCTGGGACAGCCAAAAGAAATCCGGGAGCGTATGGCCAAACGGGTGGAGGATTTTGTTTACAATATGCTTGCCAATGTTCTCAATGCCCGGGACACTGCGCCCCTTGCCGTTGATCTGATCCTGAAGGCCGGGTCTTATGATCCCGGGACTAAGGCGGAAAGAATCGAAAATCCGGATGACTGGACCCCGGAAAAGATTGTCCGAAAGGCGGCTTCAATTACAAGCGATAAAGGTCCTGAGGGAGATTTTGACGATTAGACATGAGGAAAAAAATATATTGTCATTTTTGTGCAACCCGGCTGACTGAAAAGGAATGGGAAGGGAGATTGCGCTTTTTCTGCGAGGGTTGCAACGACCCTCTGTATGAAAATCCGATACCTGCAACATGCCTGGTTGTGCCGGATGACAAAGGACGGGTTCTTCTGGTCAAACGAAATGTTGATCCCAGGGCAGGATACTGGTGTCTTCCGGGCGGTTTTATGGAACTCGGGGAGACGCCTGAAGCATCCGCCCTGAGAGAACTGAAAGAGGAAACAGGGCTTTCCGGCCGAATTGGGACGCTCCTCGGGATCACGTCAAGTCCCAGCGACCAGTATGACACCGTCATCGTGGTCGCTTACAGCGTCAGAGAATATTCCGGTTCACCTGTTGCCGGAGATGACGCCTCGGACGTGGCCTATTTTGGCCCGGATGAATTGCCGGAAATCGCATTTGACAACCATGCGGAATTTATCAGGAGATATTATGCGATGACAGCACTTAACCCTTAACCTCTGGCTGAAATCGCTGAGAATTTTCGCCGGACGGGTTTGCAACCCCGTCCGGAATATCTGCCGATGGCTGACAATGAATGTTTCGGACGGGGTTGCAACAATGAATGTTTCGGACGGGGTTACAAACCCCGTCCGGCAATCGAAATAGGGGTTGCAAACCCCGTCCGGCAATCGAAATAGGGGTTACAAACCCCGTCCGGCAATCGGAAACCCCGTCCGGCAATCGGCAATCGAATGTTTCGGGGTCGGCAATCTGTTTTCGCCGAAACAAGGAGGAAAATATGGATAATATTTTGGAAAAGCAGAAGGTGCTGATCGTTGATGATGAGCCTGCCAACATCAGGATATTGATAGAAACTCTGGATGGAGAGTATAAACTGATCGGGGCGACAAGTGGTGAGGAGGCGATTGAATGCGCCACGTCCGCCGACCCTCCTGACCTGATTCTGCTTGACATCATCATGTCAAATATGGATGGATATGAAGTCTGCAAGCGGTTGAAAGCCGATAAAAGGACCCGGGATATCCCCGTAATATTCATCACGGTAATGGGAGAAGAGATCAACGAGACCAAGGGCTTTGAACTGGGCGCGGTGGATTATATCACCAAGCCTATCAACCCGGTCACCGTCAACGCCAGAGTGCAAACCCATCTGGAACTCAAACGCCATCGCGACCGTCTGGAACGCACACTTCATGAACGTACCAGAAAACTCTCGACTTCCACAAAACGGCTCCGGGAAGTAAGCCATGAGCGGATGCTGGTTGAAGAAGAGCGGAAACGGCTGATAACAGCAATCGAACAGGCTGCAGAAGTCTTTATCATCACTGAACCGGACGGGACAATCCTCTACGCCAACCCTGTGTTTGAGAAACAGACAGGCTATTCTCGGGAAGAATCGCTCGGGAAGAATATGAGGATATTGAAAAGCAGAGAACATGAAGAAGGCAGGGAAGAGGATGAAACTGATCTCTACCGGAAGATATGGGAAACCGTCCGTCATGGGAATACCTGGCGGGGAATGTTTACTAATAAGCAGAAAGACGGATCACTTTATAAAGCTGAGACGGCAATCTCTCCCATATTCGACAATGCAGGCCGGGTGGTGAATTTAGTATGCGTGTTGCGTGACGTCACCCGGGAAGTCGAGCTTGAAGCACAACTGCGCCGCGCACAGAAATTGGAGGCCATCGGAACTCTCGCGGGCGGCATCGCCCACGATTTCAACAATATTATCTGCGCAATCATGGGGTATTCCGAACTGGCCATGATCAATATCCCCCCAGACAGCCAAGTGTTCCGGTATCTTGAACGAATTGATGAAGCCGGAAAGCGGGCAGCGGATCTTGTCAGACAAATTCTGGCTTTCGGACGAAAGGGCGAGAAGGAGCGGCAGGCCATGCGAATGCAGCCGGTAGTCAGAGAAGTCTTGAAACTGCTTAGGGGAACCCTTCCCTCAACCATTGAATTTCGTCAGCATATTGATGCAACATGCAGATCTGTTCTGGCATCTCCCACAAAGATTCACCAAGTGATCATGAATCTCTGCACCAACTCATACCACGCCATGCGAGACTATGGCGGAGCAGAGAAATTACAGGAAAAACCTCTGCTGGAAATAAGCCTGACAGAAGCAGACATTGATCCCGATCAGGCCGCAAGACATCTTGAACTGGCATCAGGACAATATGTTCGGCTGAGAGTGAGCGACAACGGCCACGGCATGAACGAGGCAACCTTGTCAAAGATATTCGATCCCTATTTTACAACCAAAAAAGTCGGCGAAGGAACAGGTCTTGGTCTCTCCACAGTTTACGGTATTGTCCATGAATACGGCGGCATCATTGATGTTCACAGCAAACCCGGACAGGGAACCCGGTTTGATATTTTTTTTCCTGTATATTTGGCAGAAGACATTCCATCGGACAGCAGGGACGTTTTAAAATCACCCCATGCGACGAAAGACAAACAGTGTATTCTTGTTGTGGATGATGAGGAACCTATTGTCCGGATGATCGAAATGAAATTGGAGCATAGCGGGTATAACGTCATGGCATATACCGGCAGCACCCAAGCATTGAAAGTGTTTTCCGATTCTCCGGACACCTTTGATCTGGTAATCTCCGACATGACAATGCCGGACCTGACAGGTATCCAGTTGGCCGCTGAAATGTTCCGAATCCGTCCCGAGGTTCCTATTGTTCTTTGTACCGGATTCAGTGAGATGATTACAGAAGAACAGGCCAAAGCCATGGGAATTCGGGAATATTTAAGGAAGCCTTTTATTAACGGAGAGTTGGAGAAAACCGTATATCGGGTACTGAATGCTGAAAGCGAAAAAAAATAATCTGCCCGATCTCGTTCCCACGCTCTGCGTGGAAATGAGAAAAAAAACTCAGAATTTTCAATAAGAGGTGTGTATGAGACGAGTTTGGATAATATATTTTATTTTGGCCGCGCTGATATCTGTTTTGTGGTGGGGAGGCTTCTGCAACCCCTGGCATAAAGATGCGATACTTACCTGGTTGCTGTTTATGCCTTTGCTTCTGATAATGAGACAGCAGCGAAGTGAGGAGCGTTTTTCAACGGTGTTTGAATCCAATCCCCTTTTTATGACAATCAGCAATTTGAAGGACGGTTGTTTCATTGAGGCCAACAGTTATTTTCTGAAGGCTTTCGGTTTCACACGGGAAGAATTTATCGGGAAAAACGCTCTGGAACTTGGAATTCTCTCCCCGGAAGAGTATGGCAAAATCATCTCAATGACAAAGGGGCAAAAGTCTTTGCACAATCTTGAAGTTGATGTTCATGGAAAAAACGGGGAAGTCATCCACGGGCTTATGGCCGCAGAATCTGTAAAATTCGGCGATGAGGACTGCCTTCTTACCGCTATGATTGACATCAGGGAAAGAAAGCAGGCTCTGGAAACTTCCCGCAGATTCGAGTTCATAGCCGATGCCTCCAACGACCTTATGACAATGGTAAACAGAAATTATGTCTATGAAGCCGCAAATCGGGCTTATTGCGGAGCTTACAATAAGACTCAGGAAAAAATTCTGGGAAACTCAATGGAGGAAGTCTGGGGGAAGGACCTTTTTGAAGAAACCATCAAAAAGAATATGGACAGATGCTTCGCAGGCAAGGAGATTAAGTACGAAAACTGGTTCAACTTTCATGGCCGGGGAATGGGGTATTATCAGGTGATCTATTCTCCTTATTTTAATGAGAAAAACAAGGTCACCCATGTGGGCGTGGTTTCGCATGATATTACGGAACGTAAGCAGGCCGAAGAAAAACTTCAGCAGTCCAAAGATTTTCTCAACAATATCATCAACTCGGTTCCGGACCCTATTTTTGTGAAAGACGAACAACATCGCTATGTCATATTGAATAACGCATACTGTGATTTTGCGGGGTTTCCCAGAGAGAATATTCTTGGAAAAACAGAATACGATTTTTTCTCCGGGGAAGAAGCGGACATTTTTTGGGAAAGAGATAATATGGTATTTACCAGCGGTGTTGAGAATGTGAATGAGGAAAGATTCACAGACTCATCCGGCAAACTCCATATCACATCCACCAAGAGAGCGTTGTTTGAACATCCCGGGACAGGAGAAAAGACCCTGGTCGGCGTTATAAGGGACATTACCGAGGTGAAGCGGGCCGAGCAGGTGCTGATAACCTACAAGGAGCATCTGGAGGAACTTGTGGAACTGCGCACGATGGAATTGCAGACTGCCAAGGAAAAAGCCGAGGCCGCCACCCATTCCAAAAGCGAATTCCTTGCCAATATGAGCCACGAAATCAGGACCCCGATGAACGCCATCATGGGATTCTCAGATTTGGCATTAAAGACAGAACTGACGCCCAAACAGTATGATTATCTGGGCAAGATAAGAACTTCGGCCCGTATTCTCCTTGGAATCATCAATGACATTCTGGATTATTCCAAGGTAGAAGCCGGAAAACTGGATTTGGAGTCCGTCGAGTTTTGCCTTCACAAATCTGCGGAGAATCTGTCCGATATGTTTTCTGACAATATCGCCAGAAAAGGAATCGAAATGATCATTTCCATTTCCGAGGGCGTACCCTGTGCCCTGATTGGCGATCCCTTGCGCCTGGGACAGGTTCTCATCAATCTGGTCAGCAACGCGGTCAAGTTCACGAGCCAGGGGGAGATTGTCATCGTTGTGGAAAGAGCAGCGGACAGCGTCTCGCCGATGACTTATGACAAGGTCTGTCTTAAATTTTCGGTCAGGGATACCGGCATCGGGATTCCGTCGAAACAACTGCCGGAACTTTTCACGGCATTTACCCAGGCGGACGGCTCCACGACCCGGGAGTACGGAGGGACAGGCCTGGGCCTGACCATCTGCAAGCGGCTTGTGGAACTGATGGGCGGAGAAATTTCAGTGGAGAGCGATCCCGGGAAAGGCAGCGTGTTTTATTTTACAGCGAAATTCTCACGACAGTCGGCCGACAGAGAATATAAGTTCAAGCCGCCTCCGGATATCCTGGACATAAATATCCTTATCATTGATGATAATAAAACATTTCGGGAATTTCTGGAAATGACATTAAGGTCTTTCGGTTTTAAATCATCATCCGTCAGTTCAGGCAAAGAAGCCTTGACAAAACTGGGAGAAACTGCTCAGGAGAATTCTTATCATCTGGCCTTCGTAGATTGGAAAATGCCGGAAATGGACGGAATTGAAACAATAAAAGCCATTCGGGAGCAGGAACGCGGAAAAGTCGTCAGAATAAAAAATGTCACCCCAATTTCTATCGTGATGATGACCGGACTTGGGAAGGAAGAGGAAATGCGTCAGGCCGAGAAGGAGGGCGCAAACGCATTTCTGGACAAGCCTGTGAAACTGCCCCTGCTGTTTGATACGATCATGGAGGTTTTCGGAAAAAAAGTCAGCGAGATATCCCAGAAAGAGAAAAAAATGGATATGGCAACGGATGCTATGATGCATATCAGAGGTGCCAAGGTTCTTCTGGTAGAAGACAACGCCATTAACCAGCAGGTGGCCCAGGAGATACTGCATGAAGCCGGGGTCATTGTGGAGACGGCAAATAATGGAAAAGAGGCGGCTGATGCGGTATGTTCGATATACGAGGCTGTGTGCCCCTACGATGTAATACTTATGGATGTGCAAATGCCTGAAATGGATGGTTATGAGGCAACAAGAGCGATTCGAAACTGGGAAAAAAGCTGTTCATTATTTAACGCTCCTTATATGTCAGGCAATAAAGGGCAGGAGGCAGATGCCGAATGCGAAATCCCGAATGGCAGAATTCCGATTATCGCCATGACTGCCCATGCAATGCAGGGCGACCGGGAAAAATGCCTGATTGCCGGCATGGACGATTATATTACCAAGCCCATTGATCCTGACAAGCTCTTCATAACAATGAAAAAGTGGATAAAAAAAGCGGACCGTTCGGATCGCATTGTTCAGAGCGAGGAAACAGGTGTCTCAGAATGCATTGCTCATACTGAGGAAAAAAAGGCGGATGAGGGTGTCCGCTCTGATCTGACAGATATGGATGTCCTGAACCGGGTGGTTGATACCGAATCTGCCCTACGACGTTTACGGGGGAATAAGAAACTCTTCATAAACCTGCTCAGAGATTTCGCCAAAAATTATGCAACCATCTCAGATGAGATAAAAGAGGCGCTTGCCGGGAAGAACAAAGATCATGCCCGCAATCTGATTCATACGCTCAAAGGGGTTGCGGGAAATCTCTCGGCCACGGATTTGCAATCGGCTGCCCATAAACTTGAATCCGTTATAAGAGAAGGGGCATTGGATGATCTTGATCCGGATGCCTCTCCCCAACTGAGGTCGAAGATCGGAAATGTGAAAATCGCCCTGGATCAACTCCTGGAAGCTGTGCAGGAGATTGAAAGTATTATGGAAAAAGAATCTCAGGAAGAGGTTGAACTTATCGGAGAAGATGAGGCATTAAGCCTGTCTGAGATCAAACCGATACTGATCGAAATCGCATCACTTCTCGCAAAAAACCGTATCGAGGCTGAAAACCGGTTTGAATCTGTAAGAAAACATTTGCTCATTCGGAATGTCGGCGACGATATCCGGAAGATTGAGGAGCAGATGGGTATTTTTGATTTCAAGGGCGCCCAAAAGACAGTGAATAAAATTGCAGACACCCTTGGAATTTCCTTGGGAGAATGAGGCTGCTCCCTGTTTATTTCCCGAAGATTTCTCTCATGGATATCCGGCGATATCCCTTGGGAGAATCAAAGAGCGATCCTCGAAGCTGTTTCTTTCGGACCTTTATGACCTCCTCTGTCTCCCGATAGCCTTCGTCATCATAATCTGTCTTTCTGAGGGGCCAGCCCTTTTCCAGCAAACCCATCACTTGGGGGGATGAAAACGCAACATCTTCGCCGCCCTTTCCAAAGCCCGCGTGAAAGGCCCGCATCATCTTTCCGAACCGCTTCACATCAAATGTTTTGTGCATCCTGATATCTTTGGCGATCCACTGGTCCTGACGAAGCTGGCCGTTGATCAGAATTTCGTATTTTCTGACATTGTACCCCGCCACTTTGGCGAATTTTTCTGTCAGCCTGATCTCAACCTTTGCCGCAGGCGTGCTGACCCGTGTTTTTATCTGCTGTCGTATGGCCTGCTTGAACGCTTCTCGTTGCTGAGGGGGAACCTGAGCGAGTTGCTGCTCCAACATTTTATCAAGATTCTCCGCACCTTTCCTGACTTGGGCTGAAAATTCATCAGGGCTTCCGCTCCAGTAAGTCTTTTCTTTAGGGTTTGCAAAGCAGATATTATGCTTGTTCAAGTCAAAGATCAGGATATGGTCCGGGGCCACGAACCTCATTTTGTTATCCTGGATGAACGATGTCTGTCTCTCTCCTTCGCTGTTTTGGGTAAACACCCAGCCTGGAAAAGCGTCAGACGCAATAGCCAATGCCAGCAATGCCAGCAAAAATGATTTGATTTTCATGATTTTCTCTCCTTTTTTTATATAAATTTTAAATCTCAAATATTTTTGAATCGGCCCATGCGGATCGCTTTCAGGCCCGGAACTGATTTGGAAGCAGATACTCCCCTCCACCATTGCCTGTTTTTTGAGATTGCAGTTTCAAGTCAGGCTGCCTTTGTTTTCGTCAGTGTTTTCCATGCAGGGTCATCATTAGCAATCAGATTGGGCATAGTATTTATCTTTTATATCTTTCAGATAATCCCTCAGACATTGAGGGGTGTCAGCAAAACGAGATAACTCGGATAAAATATTTCCATCGGTGAAGTTAAAGCTCACTTTCCGTTTCTCTGGAAAATACGTTGGAGAACGACAACATAAATCATCCTGTATTTTTCTTAAAAATTTGGTCAGAAATGCGATCTCATATTTGCCTCTGAACAGACATCCTCTGTCTTTACCTGAAAATATGTTTTCTCTTTCACGGATTTTATTCTCTCCTATATCATCGCCATCAAAATGACTGTTAAGAGAATCTGTGTTATAACTGCTTGTCACACGATCCACTTCGACTGAAAATAAGTCGTCAAATTTTATATTGTTCAAATTCAGTTTCTCCCGATCTGAAACACATTTCTGTCTCTCCTTTTCTCTGATGATCATAATCCAGGCATTCAGAGCGGATGCTTTATTATGAAACTTCTTCCGGGATGCGGTGAAATACTCCATACATTTTTTGAAAATTTCGGAATCATCATCCTGGAATTCATGAATATTAAATCCGTTTTTGATGATGTTTCTGAAGCATTTCTCGGTGGTATAAAAATTTTCTATCGAATAGCAGGGGGTTTCATATACATCTTTTCTGACTTTTTCAGGAAGCGGGGGATCAAAGTCCCGATCCACAAAGAAAGCTTTTTTTGCATTTCTGTATTCCAAGTGGTCTTTATGTCTGCCCAAGAGGTGATAAAGTTCAAGAACCTGCTCTTTTCCTTTACAGCAAAGACCTTCCCACTCAGCCCCGTTCAGATTTTCCGTTATCCGGATGCCGTAATATGCATTGTCTTTTCCTTCAAAGCAGCATACAAGAGCATCTTTTCTTTTTGCGTGGATACGCGTAAAGAGCATAAAATTCACATTATGGTTATCAACGGCCTTGGTCATATCCTGAACATTAAGCATCAGTCCGACCTCCTGATATATTCATTCAATGCAACTGTATGTAAATTAAGCTTATTATTGAAAATGAAAGGTGAATGTGTCGCGGCGATCAGATAACCACATTTCGGAGTTTCAAGGATATCCGGCAAAAGCATTTTCTGCCATTCAATGGACATGGAATTTTCAGGCTCATCTATGATTACAAGACACGTCTTTTCAAAGTCAAAATAAAGTCGGGCAAATAACGAAACAATCTGCTTTTCTCCGGATGACATTTTTTCCATGGAATCAAGCTCACTCCCGCCGACTTTCACAAATTTCGTATGCCCCTGTGTTTCGTCATAAACGATCTCTTTGTCAATGAGATACTTATTGCATGTTCTCACAAACTCGTTGATATCTTTTTGTTTTTGCTTCTGGTAGGTGTATGTTTTCATAACCCCTGCGAGGCGTTCCTTCAATATTTCATATTTATTTTCCTTATCTGTTTCATAAGGAAAGTCGAATGTGTTCGGATCCACCTGATTCAAAAAAGCGTCCAAGCCGTTTTTTGAAATATCCCCGCCAATGCGATCCAGTACAGTCTTCAGATGTTCAACATCATCAGCCCGGCTATTATCAAGTATATTCAGGATATCTGCAAGTTCAAAAAACCATTGTTCATCTGTAAGCCGACTGTACAGTGCATTCCGTATCTCCCATGTTGCTTTGTCAATTTTTTCCTGAATATCCTGCATACCGGATCGTACCAGTTCATCAAGTTTCAGCAAATCCGATGCGACAAGCCCCAGATTCCTCAGATCCTCTTCTATCCGTCTGAAAGTAGGAAGATAGAGGACTTGAGAGGAAAAACAGTTTGTAATTTTCCTGTCAATATCGGACAAAGACTCATTCAGATCAAATTTGAATTTTTTTAACAGTTCCGCCAGATAGGCTCTCGGAGCTTCCGTAATTTTGGCGGAATATTCCAACAGAGGCATTTCTTTCAACTCTTTGAAAGGGAGTCTGCGGGCTGAATCCAATAAGATTTTGTAGTTATTTTCCGACAGGGCATCCCGAAGCGTCTTAAATTCGTGCGGTAAATGATCTGCCATATAACTGGGATGCAAATCGGATTGACGGATTATGACTTTCTCATTATTAAAGGTCAGAACAATTTTGTCAAAGTCTATGGCATCCAACCTATAAAACTGGCGTGTCAGCACAGCATGAAGTATCTTTAAAACCGTTGTTTTCCCCATGCCGTTCTCAGAAATAAGTATTTTGATCCCTGAATCGTTGAAAGGGATCGTCACATCTATCTCATTATATAACTTGCAGATTTCCAATTCATTAATCATTCCTGCTCCTTCCATAAACATTCCTGTTCTATCTGCTTTCAGGGTTTTGAATCGCTGCTGACCGCAAACGATATCCGATAGTGGATTCAATAATTTTTTCAATGATCTGGTCTCGTTTATCTGTTCTGCGAATAGGAATCTCCAGATGTTTGGCCAGCAGTTTTAATTTATTTTTAGTTGAAACATGAGCTTCCAGGTAAGACATACCTTCTTCCCGGGATGTCATACCCTCAATATTCTGCCCAATCTTTTCAATATCAGGCTCGGAAACGCTTTTGCTATGTGTCTGCTTTTTTTTGACAACCTGCAATACAATGTCTGCCTTTCCGTCAGCTACTCTTTTTAAATCTGAATGGCTCAGTTTCTTTATCTCATTTGCTAATCTTTGTAGCAGCTTGGAAAAATCAATATTATATTCTGATTCCATTATTTTTGCAACCTTAACCGGTTTTGAAATTCATCAACAAATGTTTCAATTTCATTGACTATATCTCTTGCCGTATCTGAACCGGGAGTCATCAATGCAAGAGGTATGCCGTACTGGCCCGTATCAGAGTGAAGACTTTTGTTCTCTCTGATGTAAGTATCGAATACAGGCAGGTTGAGTTGCTCTGTCTGCCTGATGTGTAAACGAGATGCGGAAATCGGGCGTTTATTGTAAAACTGAACCATATTGAAAATGATGCCGAGAAGTTGGGGAGAGATCACATCCTCAGAATCTTTGTCATCCATACGGATATAATCGTTATAATCTTCCACCAGTTGATTCAACTGATTAATTAAATAGTAAATTCCGATGGTGGACAAATAGTCCGGCCTTGCCGGTATTAACAGATGACTGCTGGCCACAATAGCTGTTTTTGTGACAATATTGAAGTTGGGCGGGCAGTCAATAATAATAATATCATATCTCCCGGATTCTATTTGCTGAATGCCCTGGGCCAATCTTCGATGAACTTTCAGAAAATTTTTCTTCGACTGTTTTAATGAAACTCCCCCAAGTTCTTGCGCCAGTTCAAGATCAATATTGATCAAATCCAAATGGGAGGCGATCATGTCGAGCCTGCCTCTGTCTTTTAATATATTTTTTACCCGATCCGGAGAAAATATCAATTCTGTCAGATCCTGAATTTTTCCATCTTCAAAAGATTTAAACCAGCTTTTAATGGTTCCAGATTTAAAGTATTCAGCAGCCCATGTTTCGGGTCTGATAAATGAAAAGGTGAGGTTGGCCTGGGGATCCAGATCAATCATTAAAACATTGAATCCGCGATAAGCCAGTTCTGCTGAAAGATTGGCGGTTATTGTCGTTTTTCCAACTCCGCCTTTGTAATTTATAACAGAAATAACATACATAAGTTTTCTCCTGCTTCCGGCCCCATCATAAGGGTGAAAAAGGATTTGGCTGAACCTTCCTTCTTTTCAGATTTAAAAATTCAGAATCCGTAAGCAACGGTCTTCAGGCTCGTTACGAGGCTCCGCCTCACTGCCATTAAGTTAAGAGTCGAAACGACCTGATAAGGAGGCGTAAGTGCCTGAAATAACATTTTCCTCAGCAGGCTGTGTTCCTTAATTTAATGGCAGTGAGGCTCCGCCTCGTAACGCATACCGGAAGGCTCTGCCTCTCGTATGAAAAAACAGAACAGCCCCGACCAGCTTCAGGGGCTAACGCCAATACCTCTTTTTCTCCCTGTCTCAAACCTGTAATCACGGGCAGGCAAAGGATTCAATTTCTTAACAAGCGACCTCTGAAATATTTTTTATAAAAGGGCAAAAAGTTTTCCGACAACTAATTGTAACCTTAAATAATTTGCCTTTATAGCCGAATAGATATCATAAATCAAGCAAAATAGTTGCCAAATCCCAGGCATTTCCGGGGGGATTTGCCAATTCCCGGGAGCAACTCGGCTCGGCACTCCGAATCGCTTGGGATGTCCGGGGGATTTGCCAATTCCCCGGGAGCGGCTCAGTTTCTATTCGCCTGGGATTGGCAAATCCCAGGCATGAGGGAATCAGTCAAAAGTGAAATATCCTACATGATGCCTCTGAGCATCGTAGTGAAATTCAACCCGCCACTGACCCGGCGGACGTATCTTAATCGCCTCTGTTGAGAGGTCCACCCACACGCATCCCCTGCTGATATCCTGACTGGCTGATTCCATGTTTGTCTGAATAAGCAAGTCTTGGGGACTATACCATTTGAATATATAGTCTTTGCCGCTTTTGAGATTGCGGAACTGGACCCAGGCTGTCACTTTGGAATCATCAGCGCTGAAAGATGTGTCAGATGAGGGTTTCTGGCAGTTAGCCTCATTGGAATACTGATCTCTTGTGAAAGCGAAATCCGTGACTTCATAAGCGGTATCTGAATGCTCGGACGAAAAAGTGAAAGCCTCTTCCTTATACAATTGGTCCTCGTAATAAAATTGAACCCGCCATTGACCGGATTTATATCCTTGGAGTTTTTCTCTCGAAATATCCGCCCACAGACATCCGCCGCCCAAGGCGTTGCTGACTGATCCTTTATCGGTCTGGGCAAGAACGCCTTCTGGATTGTACCACTTGAATTCATAAAGTTTGTCACCGCTTTTAAAATTACGATAATAGAGCCATGCCAACACACTGCTGTCGTCATCATCAAAGACGACGGCAGACGCGGGCTCTTTGCACTCAGCCTGAGACTGAGAGGATTCCTTTGAAAAAAGGAATTTTGTCACCTCAAAATCCTTGCCTGGCTGGCTGGAGGTGAAACTGAATGTTTTTTCTCCATATTGCCGGTCGTCATAATAAAATACAACCCGCCATTGCCCTGAACCGTATTCCCGGAGTTTCCCGGTTGAAATACCGGGCCATGAACATCCCCTGCTGACATCTTCTGCCCGGGAAGTGCCTTCAGTGGTCAGCGCAAGAACACCGGTCGGACTGTACCATCTGAATTCGTAATTTTTGCCGCCTTCAAAGTTGCGGTAATACACATAAGCTATGACTTTGGCATCATTCTCATTGAAAGCGGTCCTGGATGCCGGCTGCTGACAGTCGCCCTCGGAATTTTCATATTCATCTGTGAAGAGAAATTCTGTCAGCTCGAATGTGTCAGGACGGGTGGAAGTAAAGGTGAACGCCTTTTCCGCATACTTCTGACCATCATGGTAAAATTCAACCCGCCATTGGCCTGAGGCATATTCCTGAAGCCTTTCTGATGAAATGCTGAACCATGAACATCCGGTTCTGACATCAGCGCTGTATGAACTCGTATTCTTCTGAGCAAGCGTGTTTTCCGGAGCATACCATCTGAATTCATACTCTTTGCCGGCTTTGGCATAAAAATAATCCGCCCGGGCAAACACATCGCTGTCATTATCATCAAAAGAAGTTCCGGATGATGTCAGCTCTTCGCATTCATCCCTGGGGGATTCAGTGGTGAGACGGAATTCCGTCACTTCAAACGGCGTCGCATAGTCAAAGGTGAAATATCCTTTCCAGTATTGCTGATCGTCGCGGTAAAATTCAACCGTCCACTCACCCGGGTCATAGAGTGCGAGGGTTTCCGTGGGAATACTTGCATAAGAACATCCGCTCACCGCGTCATTGCGATAGGTCCCTCTGTTTGTCTGGGCAGGTTCGCTGTCTGTCCTGCCCCCGGGATTATACCACCTGAATTCATAGTTCTCATTACTGATGCCAATATTGCGGTAACTGATCCAGGCCGTCACATTCTGATCACTCACTGCAAAAGCGGTCTGGGAAGTCGGGGGATTGTCGCAGTCGTCTCCGGGGGATTGGTTTGTCAGTCTCGCCTCTGTGACTTCAAATTCCGTACCCGGGTGATCAGATGTGAAGGTGAAATGTTCTTCCCGATAAATTTGGCCATCATAGTAGAATTCGACCTTCCACCGGCCTGATCCGTATTCCCGGACTGTTTCTGCTGAAATGCTTATCCATGCACATCCGCCAACCACATCCTCTTTATATTCTCCCCTGTTCTTCTGGGCAAGGATGCCGTTCGGGTTATACCATCTGAATTCATAAGTTTTATCCTTTTCAAAATGAATATAACGTGCCCAGGCCGTGACTTTTGGGTCGCTGTCGCTGAAGTATAACTGGGACGCTGGTTTTTCGCACTCACTAGCGGGGGTTTTGCTGGTAAATACGAATTCTGTCACATTGAAATCCGTACCCCAGACCGCCGACGTGAAAGTGAAAAATTTTTCTTTTTGCTTCTCGCCGTCATAATAAAACTCAACGATCCATTCGCCTGGTTCATACTCCTGGAGTTTTGCTGCGGAAATACTCACCCAGGAACACCCGGCAACCAAATCATTCCGGGTTCCCTCATCTTCCTGAACAATATCTCCGTCAGGATTACGCCATACGAATTTATAGCTTTTACCTGCGTCAAAATTGCGATAATTGGCCCAGGCGATGATTGTTCTGTCCTTGTCGCTGAAAGCGGTTTCTGATGAGGCCGGTGTTTTGCATTCTTCCGGGGGAATGTCGGTTGTGAGAACGAATTCTGTGGCTTCAAATTCCCCGGTTCCGGTTCCGGGCCATTTGATTTCCGCGGTCTGCTGAAGCATGTCCTGAAATCCGCTGTCATCTGTCACCGTGAGGGTAAACGTGTATGTTCCCTCATTCGGAAGCGTCAGTTCCGTGATTTTGCCTTCTTTTATGTTTCCCGGGTCTTCTGAATTTGCCCACTGGTATTTCACGATATTGCCATCTGGATCATAAGACTCAGATGCGTCCAGCGTCACCGTCAGAGGGATCGTGTCTGAAGACAGTATGGCCGTAAATTTGGCTATGGGCGGATCGTTTGGCTCTCCTGTTGTCTGATACTCATGCCTGATGTACCGGTTGTTCAGGATTGTTGTTCCTTTTTGGTTATAAACGCCGCTGATCGGGATATCGGAATAGACTTCGATATTGGGAACAGAGACATGGAAAAAATTGACATCCACCCGGCCGCCTGCATCGAACCATACTTTGACAAACAGATCAGGATTGTCAGCATTTCCCCAGGCAACATCATCCGGATTGGCGTAAAAATGGCCCCAAAGCACTCTGTGTCCGCCGTCAATGCTATCCTCGCCCCCCTTTTTCCAGAGTCCGTCAATGAGACCTTTTTCAACGGTGCTGATTAAAGTTCCAATTCTGAGATTCTGGGTGGGAATATAACCCGAAGGGCTGCCAATGGGCAGATAGTCTGAAGTGGCTTCTCCGTCCTCATTCTGCTTCTCCGTATCACTCTGACCGTTTTCATAATACTGTCGGATATATCGTGCGGAAAGGGTGGTTGTTCCCTGTTCGTCAGGAACACCGTCATACGGATAGTCCGAATACACCTCAATATTCGGCACGGACACATGGAAAAAGTTGACATCCACCCGGCCGTTGCGGTCAAACCATATCTTGACAAACAAATCCGGGTTCTGCTGATTTCCCCAACTGACATGATCAGGGCTGGCATGGAAATACCCCCAAATCACATGATCCCCTGCCGCGGTGGTATCCTCGCCGCCTTTTTTCCAGACAGCCTCAATATCGCCGCTGTCCACAGTATTGATAACAGCCCTGATCCAAAGCTCGGATGTAACCATATCGCCGGTCCCATAAGCTGTTCCGGCAACCCCGCAAAGCACTGCCGCCATAATGATAAACGCCATACACTTTTTCATACTTGTCCCTCCTTTTTTTGCTGTTATTGGTTATTTTCAAAAAAAATAAAATGCCCGATATGCAGGGTGTATTCTGAGCAAGTGCATAACAACTCCTTTTTCAAGCGGAAATCTGAATGCTCATGACTATTTTCTGTTAATCCTGCCCTCTTGTTTTTCATTTGCCCAGTAGGCATAAAATTTCACGCAAATGTACTCACAACCATGTAACTTTATGTA